>JBFWTA010000125.1:0-7454 GCA_050248075.1 Bdellovibrionales bacterium
CGCCATCGTGGCGGCGGAACAAGCGCTTGGAATGCCGGACATCATCATGACGAATTTCCAGGGAGCGGCGCTGGCTTTCCGCGAGTCGCTGAATAACCAGCTGCTCCTTATTCTGGCCGCCATTAACACGGTCTATATCGTGCTGGGCGTGCTGTATGAAAGTTACATTCACCCCATCACCATTCTTTCGACCCTGCCTTCGGCGGGGGTGGGGGCCTTGCTGGCACTGATGATCGCCGGGCGCGATCTCGACATTATTTCGATTATCGGCATCATCCTTTTGATCGGTATCGTCAAAAAGAACGCCATCATGATGATCGATTTTGCGCTGGAGGCCGAACGCCGGCACGGCAAGCCGCCGCGCGCGGCCATTCACGAAGCGGCCTTGCTGCGTTTCCGCCCGATCCTGATGACGACCATGGCAGCCTTGCTGGGCGCCCTGCCCCTCATGCTGAGCGGCGGTTCGGGGTCCGAATTACGCCAGCCGCTGGGGATCGCGATCGTCGGCGGACTGATCGTGAGCCAGATTCTGACGCTGTTCACGACGCCGGTCATTTATCTTGGTTTCGACTGGCTGGGGCGGCGCTGCGGGTTTTCCGCCAATCTGGCGAAAACCGGAAGCAGCGAACCGCTCTAGCCCGTTTCTGCCCCGGACAGATGTCCGTAAGCGCGGACGGGGCATTTCCGGCTTCGGGCGCAAGAGGGGCGCTCCGGCAGTCAATATAACCATTATGGAAACCACAATCAACAAAAATATTCTTACTTGAGAAAATATTTTTTGGGAGGTTGTTGTCTTTTTTCGGTAGCTCCTGTCAGGAAATTTTACGCTTCTGGCATTCCAGCAGGATGTCCCGGGCCAGCGGCGCGGCGACATGTGCGCCGCTGCCGCCATGTTCGACGATCACGGCAACCGCGTAGCGCGGCGCATCCACAGGCGCAAAGCCGGCGAACAGGGCATGATCGCGTTCTTTCCAGGGCAACTTCTCGTTCGACACCACGCCATCCTGGCGTTCCGCCAGGCTGATATGCCGGACCTGGGCCGTGCCGGTTTTGCCCGCCATGGCCATGTCCCAGTCGGCGATGCGGGCGCCATAGGCGGTGCCGATGGTTTCGTTCACCACCGCCGACATGGACTGCTGCACGGCGGCGATATGCGCGGGATCGAAACCGAGCGACGGCGCTTCGCCGCGTTCCTGTTCCTGTTCCCTGAAGAAGAACGGTTTGATCGCCCTGCCGCCATTGGCAATGCGCGCCGCCATGACGGCGAGTTGCAGGGGAGATGCGAGCATATAGCCCTGCCCGATGGCCGCCACCAGGGTTTCGCCTTGCTGCCAGGCTTGCCCCTGGGTCGCAAGCTTCCAGGCCCGCGTCGGCACGAGGCCGGCGCGTTCATGCGGCAGATCGACGCCGAGCTTCTGCCCGAGGCCGAAGCGCAGGGCCATGGCCTGGATCCGGTCGATACCCACGCGCTTGCCGAGATCGTAAAAATACGTGTCGCAGGAGCCGGCCATGGCCTGCACGAAATTGACATGGCCATGCCCGCCATGTTTCCAGCAATGAAAACGGTAAGAGCCGAGATCGAGAAACCCGGGGCAATAGACCGTGGCGTTCGGGTCGAGAAGTTTGGCTTCGAGGCCGGCCATGGCGACCACCGGCTTGAAGGCGGAGCCCGGCGCATAGACGCCGGAAATGGCCTTGTTAAGCAGCGGCGCATGTTCGTCGCCGTTCAGCCGGTCCCAGTCGTCCTGGGAGATGCCGTAGGTAAAAAGGTTGGGGTCGAAGCCGGGCTGGGAGACAAGCGCATAGACGGCGCCGGTCACCACATCCATCACCACGGCCGCTGCGCCCTGCTGTTCGGCGAGGCGGCGGTAAACGAATTGCTGAAGCCCTATATCGATGGTGAGCGCCACATCCTGGCCCGGTTGCGGCTCGTTGCGGGCCAGTTCGCGCACGACGCGGCCGCGGGCGTTGACTTCCATCTGCACGTTGCCGGCTTCGCCGCGCAGCACGGCGTCATGCTGCTTCTCGATACCGTTCTTGCCGATACGAAAGCCAGGAATGGCGAGCAGGCCTTCTTCTTCCCTGGCTTCGTTCTCGGTCACCACGCCGACGTAACCGAGCATATGCGAGGTGGCTTCGCCATAAGGATAGGAGCGCACCTCGCCTTTATCGATATCGATGCCGGGCAGGTCGGGCATATAAAGCGATATCTGGGCCACCTGTTCCCAAGTCAGGTTATCGCGAACAAGCACCGCATTCAGCTCGCGGTCGTATTTGAGGTCCCGGGCGATGCGCTTGCGGTCGGCTTCGGTAATCTGGATATAGCCGCTCAGCCGGTCGAGCAGGTCGTTGAGGTTGGCGATCTGTTCGGGCAGAAGGACAACGCGGTAATTCTGCTCGTTGACGGCCAGCGGACGGCCGGAGCGGTCGAGGATGCGCCCGCGCGGCGGCGCGATGAGCCGCACATTGATGCGGTTCTCCTCGGCAAGCGTGCGGTATTTGCCGCCTTCCACGATCTGCAGATAATAAAGACGGCCGGCCAGCAGCGAAAAAAGCCCGCATTGCGCTGCGCCCAGCAGCACCGCGCGACGAGTAAAAAGACGGGCACGCTCGCTGTCGCCGCGCATCAGCCGGAACTCAGCACGCCGCGCTGGAGGCGGATAAGCAGCCAGCACGGCAAGGGAAAGATAACGACGGCCAGGGCGCCCTGGAGAAATACCGGCATGAAGGGCACGACCTGCCAGCGCACAAGACTTAATGCTCCCCACTCCGCAAGAAGCACGGTAAGCGCCGTGAGCGCAAAGCCCCACCACATCATGAAAAAGGAATGGCCCGCAAAAAATCGCCTCTGGCTGAAAACCAGCTGATGCATGCCGACGAAGACCAGCGCCGAAAGCCCAAGCGGCAAGGCATGCAGCACATCATTAAGCAACCCGACGAGAAAAGCCATGCTGGGGCGGAAAAGATCGGGCCGGTGAATGGCCCAGTAGTAAACGGCGATGAGCGCCAGCGGCGGCGCCACCTCGCCGAAATTCGGCAGCGGCCAGGTCACCACGCCCAGCAGCGTCATGAGAAGCGTAACGACAAACGGCAGCGCCAGGCGCACGCCGGCATCGAGCCTTTGCCAGAATGAAGCGAGCATCCGGATGGTCTAGAACATTTTGCGGCGCGGGGAAACGGGCACGAAACGCGCCGAAGCGGGTTTAGCGCGCCCTTTGCTCGGTCTCGATCTTTTCCTGGACGGGGTTAAAACGGCCGCCCTTGAGATTGAAATCGACGAGTTTCACGTAATTGATGCGGCCAAGATCGGCGGCGGCGACAACGCCGTAGCCGCTGCGCGCGGCGCCGCCTACCACGCCGACCGGCAGGCCGGGCGGAAAGACGCCGCCATGCCCCGATGTTATGACCCGGGCGCCCGGATTGAGAACGGCGTCCTGAGGCAAATAAAGCAATTTTGGCTGGTTCGAATTATCGCCGGCCAGAACGGCGCGGTCGCCGGAACCGGCGATCGTCACGGGAATGCGGGAATTGAGGTCGGTGATGAGCAGGACGCGGGAGGACCAGTTGCCCACTTCGACCACGCGGCCGATCAGGCCGTCGCCGGTCATGGCCGCCATGCCTTCGCGCACGCCGTCGAGGGCGCCGGCGGTGACGATGAGGCCGCGCACGAAGGGACCGCCGGTGTCGGCGATCACGCGGGCCGATATGTAGGCAAGACCGGGTTCGTTCTTGAAATGAAGCAGCGCGCGCAATTCGCGGTTTTCGTTTTCGAGCGTGACCAGGGCGTTCTGCCATTGCGTAAGCTGGGCGTTGCCGGCACGCAGACGGGTATTTTCTTCCTGCAGGCTCAGATAGGATCTGGCATTCACGACGATATTCTGCACGGCGGCCATCGGCCAGGCGACGGCGTTCAGAACCGGCGTCATGCCGTCGACGACATGGATGCGGGTGCTTTCGATCAGAGCCGGCTGGGCGCGGCCGAGCACCAGCAGGCCGAACGCGATCGCCATAAAGAGGACGAACGAGAACCGTTGATTGAGCACGCGCCATGGAACGGCGGTGAAATAGGACCATCCTCGGGAGTGCGGACGAACCGGCATGAAAGAGCTCACAGGCGAATCGATTCGGCAAGGTTAACCATGGCCGAGCCGGAGGCAAACCTTTTCTTGGGCAGCACCGAAAAATTCCGGCGACGTCCGGACAGATGTTATAAACCAGGGGAGTTAAGAAAAAGCTTCCGGCGCGAATACGCCGCTAAACCCGCATCGGCATGAGCACGTAAAGCGCGCTCAGATCGGCGGCGTCCTGGATAATGGCGGGCGCCGTGGCGTCGGCCAGGGTAAAGCGGGCCCCCTCCCCCTCGATCTGCTGCATGATATCAAGGAGATAGCGGGCATTGAAGCCGATATCGAGCAAGGCTGCGTCATATTGAACGTCGAGCTCTTCGGTAGCGCTGCCGGCTTCGGGGGAATTGGCCGAAAGAACGAGATGCCCCGGCGTGAGGCTCAGTTTCACCGCGCGCGATTTTTCGGAAGAGATGGTGGCGACACGGTCGACGGCCGGCGCAAACTTGTTGGTTTCGACCTGCATGATCTTGTCGTTGCCGGTCGGAATGACGCGTTCGTAATCCGGGAAGGTGCCGTCGATGAGCTTGGATGTAATGACGGCGTGGTCGAAGGTAAAACGGACCTTGGCTTCCGAGAGCGCGACTTCGATGTCGCCATTGCTTTCGTCGATGAGCTTGCGCAACTCGTTCACCGTCTTGCGCGGCACGATGATGCCAGGAATATTTCTGGCCCCTTCCGGTGCCGCCATTTCGACACGCGCGAGGCGGTGCCCGTCGGTGGCCACGGCGCGCAGCACCTCGACATTCTTGTTTTTGGCGGTGTGCAAATAGATGCCGTTGAGATAATAGCGCGTTTCCTCGGTCGATATGGCGAAACGCGTGCGGTCGATGAGCATGCGCAGATCGGCCGAGGACAGCCTGAATTTATGCTTGAGGTCGCCTTCCGGCATTTTCGGAAAATCGTCGACCGGCAGGCAGCCGAGCTTGAAATGCGAGCGGCCGGCGGACAGCGTAAGCTGGTTGGCATTGCCGGCGTTGAGTTCGACCTGCGAACCTTCCGGTAATTTGCGCACGATTTCATAAAGCGTATGTGCGGGCGCCGTGATGGCGCCGGATTTGCTGGCCTGGCCGGGAACGGTCTCGTTGATCTCGATTTCCATGTCGGTGGCGGTAAAGGAGATATCCTGTCCCGCGGCACGGATGAGCACATTGGCAAGAATGGGAATAGTATTGCGGCGTTCGACCACGCTTTGCACATGGCCGAGGCTTTTGAGAAGGGCGGCGCGTTCGAGGGTGAATTTCATCGGCAAATCCCGGAAAAACCCGAAAAGAATCAGGCGCTTTCAGGGAGATAGCAGAGATTTTAAGGAATGGCTAGCCCACCAGCGGGATTTCCTGCAGAATTTTCGGGACGGAAGGGCTAGTTCTGCAGCAGCCGGCGCAACAGCTCGACATCCTCGCGGAACGTGGGATCGTAGGCCGAGAGTTCCTCGATTTTGCGCACGGCATGGATGACAGTGGTGTGGTCGCGGCCGCCGAATTTTCGGCCAATTTCGGGCAGCGAGCGCGGCGTGAGCTGTTTCGCGAGATACATCGCCACCTGACGCGGCCGGGCGACCGCGCGGGCGCGGCGGGCCGAATGCATGTCGGAAATGCGGATGTTATAATGCTCAGCGACTTTCTTCTGGATCTCGTCGATGGTGATGCGGCGTTCGCTGGCGCGCAAAAGATCGGCCAGGACTTCCTGGGTCATTTCCAGCGTGATGGTGCGGCCGACCAGCTGGGCGTGCGCCGTGATCCGGTTGAGGGCGCCTTCCAGCTCGCGCACATTGGATGTGATTTTATGCGCCAGGAATTCGAGCACCTTGTCGGGCACCGCACAGCCGATCTTTTCTGCCTTGGCGTGCAGGATGCCGAGACGCAATTCGTAAGTCACCGGATGCAGGTCGGCGACGAGCCCCCAGCCGAGGCGTGAACGCA
This sequence comes from Bdellovibrionales bacterium, assembly GCA_050248075.1. Taxonomy (GTDB): domain Bacteria; phylum Pseudomonadota; class Alphaproteobacteria; order UBA9219; family UBA9219; genus JBFWTA01. Next base: position 6,047 of record JBFWTA010000125.1, read on the forward strand.
AGCGTTCCTCGACCCGGTCGAGATCCTGCGGCGACTTGTCGGCGGAGATGATGACCTGGCGGTTGCGGTCGACGAGAGCGTTGAAGGTGTGGAAAAATTCTTCCTGCGTCGTGTCCTTGCCGCCGATGAATTGCACGTCGTCGATCATGAGCACGTCGACCGAGCGGAACTGGTCCTTGAAGGAAACCATGTCCTTGAAGCGCAACGCGCGCACGAACTGATACATGAATTTTTCCGCCGACATATATATGACGCGGCGCTGCGGAAAATTTTTGCGGATCTGCCAGGCGATGGCATGCATGAGATGCGTCTTGCCGAGCCCAACGCCGCCATAGAGAAACAGCGGGTTGAAGGCGGGCGTTTCGGTATCGGCCACGCGGCGCGCGGCGGCATAGGCAAGTTCGTTCGGCTTGCCGACGACAAAATTTTCGAAAGTAAAGCGGGGATCGAGTTCGCTGGTTTCAAAAACAGACGCGGAGGAAAAAGCGGGCTGAGCGCTTGCGGCAACCGGCGCTTCGCCGGCCAATGAGGGTAACCCGGCATCCGCATTTTGCGCTTCAATTTTCTTCGCGAGCGGCGATGCGACGGAAAATTCCACCCGTCCCTGCGGAACGAGCTGTTTCCATAGCGTGCGGATGGTGTCGCCGTAATGCGCTTCGACCCAGTCGCGCATGAAACGCGTCGGCAGGGAGAGGGTCAGAAGGGAAACGCCGTCGGCGGCTTCGGCGACGGCGCCGGTGACCGGTTCGAGCCAGCGGCGAAACCCGGTTTCACCGAAACGCTCGCGCAGGAGCCTGCGCAAGGTCTGCCAGACAGGGGATTCGAGGGCGGCTTCGTCCGCAGAATGCGCGGAGGTCATTTGCTTTGCTGTCGAAAACGCCGTCATATAAACCCCGAATTCCGCTCTCGTTACCGTCTGCGATACGCAACAGGTTTCTTCGCGGCGGGAAAGAAGCCCGCTGTTCTCAAGACGCCCGGAAACCCGATGGAATGTGACCGATGAATTTTTTTGCGGCGGGCTGACTTTCAGAAATGGATTTTATCTCTGCCGTCATGGATATGCCCGCCGCTCAAAAAGCATCGTGCGTGAAGGCCGCGACCATAGAACGAACGCCGCCGTTTTGACAAGAGGATGAAGGGGGAACGGAGAAAAATAAAAAATTTCGAACGAATATTTTATAAAAATTTTTTGCGCGCCGAAAAAAATGCGCGCGAAAAATTTCGCGCGCCGCTGATGTGAATCATGAGGATAAAAATCCGGCTCGAAAATCCGGAGATCAGCCGCGCTTGACGGCCTTGACGCGCTTGGCGAGACGCGCGGTCTTGCGGGCCGCGGTTTTCCAGTGGAGCGTGCCCTTGCCGACGCTGCGGGCGATGGCGGACTCGGCGGCACGCAGCGCCCGGATGG
>JBFWTA010000126.1:0-7416 GCA_050248075.1 Bdellovibrionales bacterium
GGTTTTAGCAAGGCCGAAGCGGAAAAGGGTTGCAATTAAGGCTATGAACTTATTAGTCATTCGGTCATAAGAGCCTGAACGGCATGAACCCCGGCAAACCATTAAACGTTATGTCACATCTCTCACGGCGCACTTTTGCCATCATCTCGCATCCGGACGCCGGCAAGACGACGCTGACCGAAAGGCTATTGTTATTCGGTGGAGCTATCCGGCTGGCGGGGCAGGTAAAGGCGAAAAAGAACCGAGCGCTGGCAAAATCGGACTGGATGGAAATCGAACAGGCGCGCGGCATTTCCGTGACGACCTCGGTCATGACCTTTGTCTATGACGACATCAACTTCAATCTTCTGGACACGCCGGGCCACCAGGATTTCTCGGAAGATACCTATCGCACGCTAACCGCCGTCGATAGCGCCGTGATGGTCATCGACGCCGCCAAGGGTATCGAGACCCAGACAAGAAAATTATTCGAGGTGTGCCGGTTGCGCGACACGCCGATCCTTACGTTTATCAATAAAATGGACAGGGAGACGCGCGATCCCTTCGCGCTGCTCGATGAAATTTCGCATACGCTGGCGCTGGATGTCTTTCCGGTTACCTGGCCGATCGGCATGGGGGCGGATTTTCGCGGCTGTTACGACATCGTCAACGACCGCATGATCGTATTCGAAAGCGGCGATGACAAGCAGATGCTGCCGAAAACGCATCAGTGCACGGGGCTGGACGACCCGGTCCTCAAAGATTTCATTACTGAAGAACAGCACGAGAAACTCAAGGAAGATGTCGGGCTTATCAAGGCCGTATATCCGACCTTCGATCTTGCGGCGTATCGCGAAGGCCATCTTACGCCGGTTTATTTCGGCAGCGCGATTAAAAATTTCGGCGTGAGCGAGTTGATTGGCGGGATTAAGAATTATGCGCCGCCGCCGCGTACTCAGCCCACAAACCTGCGCGAAGTTTTGCCCGACGAACCTAAGGTTACGGGTTTCGTGTTCAAGGTGCAGGGCAACATGGATCCCAATCACCGTGACCGCGTGGCGTTTTTCCGGATATGTTCGGGCACTTTCAAGCGCGGCATGCGGCTGTTTCAGCCCCGTACGGGCAAGACGATCAGCATCCACAGCCCCATCTTCTTTTTTGCGCAAGGCCGCGAACTGGCGGACGAGGCGATTGCCGGCGATATCATCGGCCTGCCTAATCATGGAATTTTGCGCGTGGGCGATACGCTGACGGAGGGTGAAAATATCGCCTTCACCGGCATTCCGAATTTCGCGCCGGAAATCCTGCGCCGCAGCCGGCTGGCAGACCCCATGAAAGCCAAGCATCTTCAACGCGCGCTGGAGGATATGGCCGAAGAAGGCGTGGTTCAGGTTTTTCGCCCGATGATCGGCGCAGGCTGGATCGTCGGCGTGGTCGGCTCGCTGCAGATCGACGTGCTGATGAGCCGTCTTGCGGCGGAATACAGTCTTGAAACTTCCTTCGAGCCGACGCCGTATTTCGGCGCGCGATGGGTTTCAGGCAGCAAGGAAAACCTGGAACGCTTCGTCAATATGCATCGCGGCTCTCTCGCCGAGGACCGTGATCACGGCATCGTGGCCCTGCCTGGCAGCGAATGGGAGTTAGGACGGTTCCAGAAAGATTTTCCCGATCTGGTTTTTTCGGCAACCCGGGAACGCGGGCAGGTGCAGGAAGCAGGTTAGTAAACAATAAACAACATGCCAACGACCAGGGCGGCCGAAACCAGCCCTGCTATCAAAAATGACCGGATTGGTCCTGTGTTATTTTTTGATGCCGCCACCCTTTCTCCGATTTTGGCTTCGTGCTCGCTGCATATGGCCAGTTGTTCCTGAGAAAGGGGCGTGCCGGCGGCTTCGTCATCCGCGCCTAAAGGCGCGGCAGCCGGGTCGAGAGCCGAAACCTTATCGCCGGTTCGGCCGCGATCGATATCCGCTCTTAATCGTTCGACCCTGTGAGGGGTGGTCTGGGTGGCCATAATACGCTCCCGATTGCTTTGGCCAGAAGCATGCCATATGCCGGAATCAAGATTCCATATGGACCGGTTTAGGGGGAGCTTACTTTCGACAGGATATAAATGGATTTCATGCCATCCGCGCTTCCATCCGAACCATAGGCAATGCGTAAGTCCTTGTCCGTATAGACTTCGTCCAGGGATCCGCTGCCAAAAAACAGCTGCACGATCAGCCACGGGACAATGGTGATTTCATCGTCCAGCGTGTCGTTTTCGGCCAGTGGGGCCAGCTGCCATATGGGCTGCCCGGAAGGCGGACGTCCTTCGATACCGTGATAACTGGTAAAGCGAACATTCAGCCTATTGGGGTTCTGATCGTCGAGCTTGAATTTGCCGCGCAGTAGACCTATGCGCAGATCGGAACGGTTGCCGTCGCGGTACAGCGGCGAGATATTGTAATAATATCCGCCGGGAAAAATGGATTGATAAATTTCGTTGACGCCAATTTCAGGGTCGACGCCGCGGCTGTCCTTCTCGCGGTAATCATACGGACCCCAAACCTGCTTCCATGTGCCGTACAGCATCGGCAGGCGATCCTGGACCGGCGGCTGGGGTGAAGCGGCCAGCAGCCTGGCAACGAGAGCGTCCAGTTGTTTTTGCTTGCTGAAATCGGGATCGCCCTGGCCTTCGAACGATTTTGCCAGCCGCAAAATTTGATGCTTGATCTCGCGCGCGGAGGATTCTTTGGCATTTGCGTGGAAGCAGCAGACCAGACACAATGCCACGGTCAGAAACACACGCAGGACCAAAGGAGAGAAACCGGGCATGGTATAATCCGTGGCTGGAATGAAGCCGCAAGGATACCGCACGCGCACCCAGCCGTATATCGCTATATTGCCCTATGCGGAAGACAACACGTCGCCGAGCTTGCTGAGAAGATAGTCAATATCTTCGGCGCCGAAATCCTGGTACTGGGTCAGCACGCGCTCGATAACCTTTGCACGGTATCTTTCACGGTCGTGCGGTTCGCCGTCCATCAGGGTATCTTCCAGGACATCCAGGGCTATTCGCACGGCCGGTACAATCTTGGATGGCAGGCCGGCCTTTTCGCAAATGGATTTGAGGCCCAAAGAGCCCGCATCATGGATCAATGTCCGCGCGTTGACTAGTGATATGCCCGTGCGAACGGCAATGGATACTTCAAAAAATATGATGTCTCCCATGCATAAGGCACGCAAAATTATGGACGGCGTCAACCGTTCGTTCATATGCATTTGAAGAACGAGCTTTTCGATTTCATCGGTGCTCGACCCGGCGCTCAGATTAATGACACTGCGTTCGCGGCTCTGTAAAACCAGATCGGCAGCCAGTGCGGGAGACAATTCATGATGGCTGACAAGATAATCTTTTAAATTTTCCGAGACGAGCGTCACAAGACGTTCCGTGATTGTGACGGGCAGCCGCTTGCGGCGAACCATGCCTTCTTTGACAGAGTCGCTATCCGCAAAGCGCTCGACGGCTTTTCCCAGACTTTTTTCTGCGATCTGTGCCGTGGCATTAGTCATCAAAGCCGCGACAGCATTTTCTCCGGCACTGGTAATGATGGCGTCGCATACATCCTGGGCCACATCGGGTCTTTGGGCGATGGCCTCTTGCTTGGTTGGCGAGCCATGCCGGATAATTTCAATCATATCGTCATTGGTAAGCACGGGAGAATGCCGGAGCACCGGCATTGCAACGGTTTCGATATCCTGGGCCAGCCGTAAGGCAATATCGTGCGGCAGGTGCGGAGAACTGTGCAAGTTTTCTGCCAGTGCGCGCCGAACCGTTTCCTCGACATCCCTGGCCATAATCCGGATGATATCCTGCACCATGTCGAGCTGGGCCGGTGTGAGCGTTTCTTTTCCAATTTCATGCCCAAGCTTTTCCGCCAAGGCGGCGCGCGTCAGGCCTCGGGCAACGTCCAGGCCGTCGCCGCGGCGGTGGAACAGTTTACGGCCGCCAATGCCGAAATCGCCCAGCAGGTGAACCGGGTGGCTGGCATTTCGGCTGAGGCGGTGGCGATGCTTAACCAGAGCGATGCGACAGTGCTTCGTCTGACCGAGGCGACCGGCAAGATCGGCGATGTGCTGGATCTGATCAAAAAAATCGCCGAACAGACCAAGCTCCTCGCGCTCAACGCCAATATCGAGGCGGCGCGCGCCGGAGAGATGGGCAAGGGGTTTGCCGTGGTCGCCAGCGAAGTCAAGACACTCGCCGAACAGACCGCCAGTGCCACCGAAGATATCTCCAGCCAGATAGCCGACATGCAGGGCATTTCGCGGGAAACCGTCGCCGTCATGCGCCGTACCGGCGAATCCGTAAAGACCATAGCCGAGGCCGCCTCGACCGTTGCGGCGGCGGCGGAAGAACAAAAGGCGGCAAGCGCCGAAATCGCACGCAACCTTACCGAAGCCGTGGTGGCGACCGATTCCGTTTCCCAAGCCGTCGTCAATGTCGACAGCGCCGCCCATGAAACAGCGCAAGGCGTCCATAAAGTGGCGTCCGCTTCGGGAGAATTATCGCGGCATGCGGGTGATCTGATGAAGCAGGTCGACGAATTTCTTGCCCGCTTGAATCGCGCCGCCTAGGCGCATTATAAATATGCCTGATGCCGGCGATGCAGAGGTTCATCATCGCTTCTTTATGCCGCTGTCGGAAAAATCGGTTCACTTCATTGTGCCGGGGAAAATATGCGCTGGATGGGCCGCCGGGAAAGCGGGAATGTAAGAGACCTGCGCGGCCAAAGGATGCCTTTAGGCTTTGGCGGCGGCCGCTTTTCGTTATTTTCCCTGCCGATCGGCAACCGGGCGCGTCTGTTGCTCATCATTGGCGTGGTGGTTGTGGCCCTGGCTACGGGGGCCGACCCCTTGCGCTGGCTCGTCGGCGATTTCGGTCCTACGGCTCCTCAACTTTCATCTTATGGGCCCGCGAATGACGACGCCCGGCGCTTTGTTGCCGTCGTCCTGGCGGATACCGAAGATGTATGGACGCAGGTTTTCCGGCAGCGCGGCGAGGTTTATCGCATGCCGGAACTTGTTCTTTTCACGGGTGCTGTGCAGTCCGCCTGCGGTGTGGCCGGCTCGGCGGTGGGTCCGTTTTACTGCCCGCGGGATAGCCGCGTGTATCTCGACCTCGATTTTCTGAACGCCATGCAAAATCGCCTCGGCGCGGCCGGCGATTTTGCGCAGGCTTACGTGATTGCGCATGAGGTCGGCCATCATGTCCAAAATCTCCTTGGCCGGCTGAATTCGGCAGGCATGGACCGCGGGCGGGACGGGCAGGGGGTTCGAACCGAACTCCAGGCCGATTGCTATGCCGGAATCTGGGCGCACCACACCGAACGCATGCAGCGAAGCCTGGAGCCCGGCGACATCGACGAAGCCATGAACGCCGCGGGCGCCATCGGCGACGACCGTCTGCAGAAACGCTCACAGGGCTTTGCGGTCCCGGATTCTTTCACGCACGGCAGCTCGGCCCAACGCCAGAAATGGTTTCAAACAGGCTACGTGAGCGGTAGGCTTGAAAGCTGCGATACGTTTTCGCCGCGCGGGCTTTAAGTTCTTCTTCTACGGTCTTTTCCAATCGACCGCAAAAAATCACAGATGAAGGTTAATTCGTCCGCCTTTTCTACTTAAAGTGGAGTGAGGCTGACGGCTAGATCTGTTCGACCGCCGAAAGTAATTCTTTCCATGTCCGTCTTTCCTGCGGACTGTTAAAACATCGCATATTTAAACTTCTATTTTAACCATATTTATGGCTAGGAAATTTTTGGAATCATTCAGACTGGCGACGGCCGAACTCATTTCGAAGAAGGCGGTTTCCGAAATCCTTTGCAGTCCGCCGGTTCTGTTAAGTGCCGGCGGCATGTTTGTGGCCATGTCCAGCGGCAACCTGAATGGAGCCGCCATTCAGGCCGGTACGGCTGCCGTATTGGCGGGCATGGTTGCCCGCGATGCCATTAAAAACATCAACCAGTGGAAGGTTTTTGCCGCGATGGGGGCGGTTCAATGGGCCACCACTCTCGCGGGTGTTTGGCAGCATGGCCTGCCTTTTGATGCCACCATGCTGATCGACGCGGCTTTTTTCACATGGGGAACGGGACATTTCTGGACGGCAAGGGAGCTTAAGACCGGGAAAGCGCCTAAAGCGGCGTATGATTACAATATGGTCTATTATACCGGGGGCAACGTCCTTCAGTTTTTCTCCATTCCCCAGGCCCCGATTAACTATGTTACGCTGGGCCTGATCGGAGCCGGCTTTTCCATGGCCGTGTTAAAAAAGTTTAAGAACAATGTTAATTCTAAAATTCTGAATCCCGAACCGAACACTTTTGCTTGGCACATTACGCCCGCGCGGTGTAATGCTTTGTCGAATTTTTTTCTGGCGGGCTTATCCCTGTTCAGCAACCCCGTCTTTGCGGCGGGCGTGGCGATCATCGGCTGCGCGGCAACGAATTATGACCGCGCACAGAACAAAGCGCTGAGAGAAATTTTACTGAGGCCCGCATATTTTTTAGGAGATACAAGGATGATCAAGGCTGTTACGGAATATTTGGAACATACAAATATTAAAGAGACTGTTAGGAAAACTTGGGCCCGGCGCAATTTCAGGCGTGCCGCTTATGCTGTTTGTACAGTCGCTGCAATAGCAGGTGCCGTGGTAATTGGCCGGAGCATGACTCCTGGTCCGCCTTCACCGGAAAAAATATTCGAGAAAATCTCTCCATGGTCGCCTGAACAATACGCAAAAGCAATAAGGCAAAATCCATGGGCCCCACACCAACGGGATTTTATAGACTTCATGAGGAAACCGCTTAGACAATTTGAATCAGCCTTGAATGAGGCGTTTCAAGGAGGTTTAATCGTAGCCGATGGGGCGATAACAGCCGCCATTCCGCGTCATGGCCAAAGCGAAGAAAGGAATCTACAGGACCAAAAAGATGTGTCTGAAGCGATAACCGCGGCTCTTGCAAGAATTTATTATCAGAACATGGCTGGAATGGCGAAAACTCCGGCCGAGAGCGCCCGTTATTGCGCCATGGAAATGCAGCTTTGGGAAGCCGGAGGCGTCCATAGTGAAGTTCAAAACAGACGCGATAGCGATGCTTTGGATAATACGTGCGTCGGACGTGAATTCAGAGGAATTACGTGGTGGAAGTATTATGATATCGCAGCCAGAATTTCACCGGATGGCAATGAGGTGGAGGTTTTAGGAAGATATGCACATAATCAGCCTTTGCCGGAGGCTCAGCCGGGCGGAGAAACAGGCTTCAATCCTCGTCAGGCTATGTATGTGATGGTAAGAAATCCAAATTATGATAAATCGTCACCATCACAATGGCCATGGCTGGTCAGGCGGCAATGGGCAAATTATATCGATAAAGCACTGTTAAAGGCGCCACACAT
>JBFWTA010000127.1:0-7295 GCA_050248075.1 Bdellovibrionales bacterium
ACCGGTTGTCACGTCGATCGTGTTGCCTTCCTTCAGCGTCACGATCGCGAATTTAACGTCGGAGCGGACGCCCTTGCGGCCGCGAACCATCTTGATCTTGCCGGGGCGGTTATGCGTGTTCACGCCCGTCACCTTGACATTGAACAGCGTTTCGACCGCCGCGCGGATTTCCGGCTTGGTCGCCTGGCGATGCACGCGGAAGGTGACCTGGTTGTGCTGCGAGCCATTGGTCGCCTTTTCCGTGATCACGGGCGACAGGATCACGCCGTAATGCGGCGCGGGGTTGGCCTTTTCGGGCTTCGCCTTCGGCGCCTTCGCGGGCTTCGGGGCTTTCGGCTCCTTGGCGGGGGCCTTGGCCTTTTTCTCTTTTTCTGCGTTACCGAACAAACTCATTTCAGCCTCTCTTGCAACTGCTCGACCGCGTTTTTGGTCAGCACGAGCGCGTCGCGGCGAAGAATGTCGTAGACGTTGATGCCCTGCTCCGGCAGCACGTCGATATGCGGAATGTTACGCGCGGCCTTGGCGAAATTGGGATCGACATTGGCGCCGTCGATAATGAGCGCCGATGTGAACCCGAACTTGGCGAACTGCTTGGCCAGCGGCTTGGTCTTGTGGCTGTCCAGCCTGGCGGTGTCGAGCACGATCAGCTTGCCTTCCTTCTGCTTGCCGGACAGCGCCATGCACAGCGCAAGGCGGCGGACCTTTTTCGGCAGGTCGTGCGAATGATCGCGGACGACCGGCCCGAAAATCACGGCGCCCTTGCGGAATTGCGGCGAGCGCAGGCTGCCCTGGCGCGCGCGGCCGGTGCCTTTTTGCGACCACGGCTTTTTCGTGGTGCCGGCGATTTCGCTGATGCCCTTGGTCTTGTGGTTGCCCGAGCGGCGCTTGGCGCGCTGCCAGTTCACCATGCGGGAAAGAATATCGCGGCGCGGTTCCACGCCGAAAATGGCTTCGGCCAGTTCGATCTCGCCGGCATCCTTAAAATCGAGGCTTTTGACTTTCGCTTTCATGGTCCAATCCGTTCTCAAGCTGCCTTGGCGGGTTTGGCTTCGGCTTTTTTGTCAGCCGGCTTGCCTGCCTTGACGTCCTTTTTGCCGCCCGCCGGCTGCGCCGCGCGCGGTTTCTTGTTCTTGATCGAATCGCGGATGCGCACGAACCCGCCTTCCGCGCCCGGCACGGAGCCGCGCAGCATGATCAGGCCCTGCTCGGCGTCGACCGCCGCGACTTCGAGATTCAGCGTCGTCACGCGCTCGTCGCCCAGATGACCGGCCATCTTCTTGCCCTTGAACACGCGGCCCGGGTCCTGGCGGTGGCCGGTAGAACCGTGGCTGCGGTGACGGATCGACACGCCGTGCGTGGCGCGCAGACCGCCGAAATTCCAGCGCTTCATCGGACCGGCGAAGCCCTTGCCGATGGTGTTGGCGGTCACGTCGACGAACTGGCCGGGCTTGAAATGATCGGCCTTGAGTTCGGTGCCGACTTCCAGCACGGCATCGTCGGACACGCGGAATTCAACCAGCTTTTCCTTGGGCTCCACCTTCGCCTGGCCGTAAAAGCCGCGCATGGGCGCCGAGACGTTCTTGACCTTGGCCTTGCCGAGACCGACCTGCAGCGCGGTATAGCCGTGCTTGTCCTTCGCGCGCACGCCGACGACCTGGCACTGGTCGATATGCAGCACGGTGACCGGCACATGCTCGCCGGCCTCGTTGAAAAGGCGCGTCATGCCGAGCTTTTTGCCCAGCAATCCGGTGCGTATGGTTTTGGCCTGCGACATATTTCTGTTCCCTACACTCTGATCTCGACATCCACGCCCGCCGCGAGGTCGATTTTCGACAGCGCGTCGATGGTCTGCGGCGTGGGTTCCAGAATATCCAGAAGGCGGCGATGCGTGCGGATTTCGAACTGCTCGCGCGACTTCTTGTCGACATGCGGACCACGGTTGACGGTGAAACGCTCGATCCAGGTCGGCAACGGAATCGGCCCGCGTACCTGCGCGCCCGTGCGCTTGGCCGTGCTGATGATCTCGCTCACCGACTGATCCAGCATCCGGTGATCGAAGGCCTTAAGCCTTATGCGTATCGTTTGCGTGTCCATAACTTTTCCTCAGTCCATTTTCGTAACATGCTTGTTACGAACCATATCCAACTTGCATCCACCGCTGTTGTTGCTGCGGTCCAGGTTTTTTAGGCTGGCTTTGTAGCCAAGCCGTATAAGCTTTTCCCTCTTCTGTCAGAAACCAGTTGGGTCGTTTGACCTTTCCTGTCTGTTTATCTGAAGTCGGCACTTCGGCACGCACTGCACTTAAACCACCCTCCGGCATTTTCTTCCTTCACTTCCTTCACATCTCGTTACGTTAAAAATTATTCCCGCACCCCGTTTCCGGGATGCGGGAATATCGTTTCCTTTTACTCGATCACCTTCGCCACGACGCCGGCGCCGACGGTGCGGCCGCCTTCGCGGATGGCGAAACGGAGGCCTTCGTCCATGGCGATCGGGGCGATCAGCTTCACTTCGACCGAAATGTTGTCGCCGGGCATGACCATTTCCGTGCCCTGCGGCAGCATCACTTCACCGGTCACGTCCGTCGTGCGGAAATAGAACTGCGGACGGTAGTTGGTGAAGAACGGCGTATGACGGCCGCCTTCGTCCTTGGTGAGGATGTAGCATTCGGCCTTGAACTTGGTATGCGGCGTGATGGAGCCGGGCTTGGCCAGAACCTGGCCGCGCTCGACGTCCTCGCGCTTGGTGCCGCGCAGCAGCGCGCCGATGTTGTCGCCGGCTTCGCCCTGATCGAGCAGCTTGCGGAACATTTCGACGCCGGTGACGACGGTCTTGACGGTCGGCCTGATGCCGACGATCTCGACTTCTTCGTTGACCTTGATGACGCCCTGCTCGACGCGGCCAGTGACGACGGTGCCGCGGCCGGAGATCGAGAACACGTCTTCGACCGGCATCAGGAACGGCTTGTCCAGCACGCGGGTCGGCTGCGGAATGAACTCGTCGATCGCGTCCATGAGCTTAAGCACGGCCTGCTCGCCCAGTTCCGGCTGCTTGTCCTCGAGCGCGCAAAGCGCCGAGCCGCGGATGATCGGGGTCTTGTCGCCGGGGAACTTGTACTTGTTCAGCAGGTCGCGGATTTCCATTTCCACGAGTTCGGCCAGTTCCGGATCGGCCATGTCCATCTTGTTCATGAACACGACGATGGCGGGAACGCCGACCTGGCGGGCGAGCAGGATGTGCTCGCGCGTCTGCGGCATCGGGCCGTCGGCGGCGGAGCACACCAGGATCGCGCCGTCCATCTGCGCGGCGCCGGTGATCATGTTCTTGACGTAGTCGGCGTGGCCGGGGCAGTCGACATGGGCATAGTGACGCTTCTTGGTTTCGTATTCGACGTGGGCGGTCGAAATCGTGATGCCGCGCGCCTTTTCTTCCGTGGCCTTGTCGATCTGGTCATAGGCCGTGAAAGTCGCGCCGCCGGTCTTGGCGAGAACCTTGGTAATGGCCGCCGTCAGCGACGTCTTGCCGTGATCGACGTGACCGATGGTGCCGATGTTGAGATGCGGCTTGTTACGTTCGAATTTTGCCTTCGCCATGGTGCTCTCCTGTCCGTTTCCTTCGAGTTAGTGGTTCACTGCTTAAAGATTGTCCAAATTTCTAGGATTCTTTTTACCACTTGGCCGGGGTTTGCGCGGCTTTGGGGTATGCATACCGATCCCGTCGAAAACCTCCTTAAAATCAAGAGTTTCTTTAGGCTGGGTATTTTGATCAGCTGTTGCCATTTATCCCTCTATTACCCTGCCAGCTTCGCCTTGACTTCCTGCGCGATCGCCGCCGGAACCGGTTCGTAGTGGTCGAATTCCATCGTGAACATCGCGCGGCCCTGGGACATGGAACGCAGCGTGTTGACGTAGCCAAACATGTTGGCGAGCGGAACCTGCGCGTCGACCGTGCGGGCGTTGCCGCGCTGGTCCATGCCCTGGATCTGGCCGCGGCGGCTGTTGAGGTCGCCGATGACGTCGCCCATGTAATCTTCCGGCGTCACGACCTCGACCTTCATGATCGGCTCGAGCAGCACGGGACCGGCCTTCGGAATGCCTTCGCGGAAGGCGGCGCGCGCCGCGATTTCGAACGCCAGCGCCGAGGAGTCGACGTCGTGGTAAGCGCCGTCGGTCAGCGTCGCCTTGAAATCGATGGTCGGGAATCCGGCAATGACGCCGTTGTCGACCGAGGCGGCAAGCCCCTTTTCGACGCCCGGAATATATTCCTTCGGCACCGAGCCGCCGACGATCTTGCTTTCGAATTCGTAGCCGGAGCCGGGCGGCAGCGGTTCGAAGTCGATGATGACGCGGGCGAACTGGCCCGAACCGCCGGTTTGCTTTTTGTGCGTATAGTCCACGGTGTATTTGCGCGAGATGGTCTCGCGATACGCCACCTGCGGCGCGCCGACATTGACATCGACTTTATAGGTGCGGCGAAGAATATCGACCTTGATGTCGAGATGCAGTTCGCCCATGCCCTTGATGATCGTCTGGCCGGTTTCATGATCGACCGACAGGCGGAAGGACGGATCTTCCTGTACGAGACGCAGCAAGGCGGTCGTCATCTTGTCCTGGTCGCCCTTGCTCTTGGGCTCGATCGACATCTCGATAACCGGGTCGGGGAATTCCATGCGTTCGAGAATGATCGGCTTCGCCGTGTCGCACAGCGTGTCGCCGGTCTTGGTGTCCTTGAGCGCGGCGAGAGCCACGATATCGCCCGCATAGGCTTCCTTGATTTCTTCGCGCGTGTTGGCATGCATGAGAAGCATGCGGCCGATGCGCTCGCGCTCGCCCTTGACGGAATTCTGGACATAACTGCCGGCTTCCAGCTTGCCCGAATAAATGCGGGCGAAGGTGAGCGAGCCGACGAACGGATCGGTCATGATCTTGAACGCGAGCGCGGAAAACGGCGCGTCGTCGGTCGGCGGACGCTCGTCGTGCTTTTCCTTGTCGTCGGGATCGGAACCCTTGACGTTGCCGACATCGAGCGGCGACGGAAGATAGGCCACCACGGCGTCCAGCATCGGCTGCACGCCCTTGTTCTTGAAGGCCGAGCCGCAGAGAACCGGGATGAATTTCATGCCGATCGTGCCCTTGCGGATGCAGGCATCCAGCACTTCGAGCGTGGGTTCCTTGCCGTCGAGATAGGCGGAGAGCGCGGCATCATCCAGTTCGACCGCCTGCTCCAGCATCTTGTGGCGGTATTCTTCAGCCTTCGCCTTCATGTCGGCGGGAATTTCCTCGTCGTGGAATTTCGCACCGAGGGATTCGTCTTCCCAGATCACGGCCTTCATGCGGCGGAGGTCGATGAGGCCCTTATATTCGCTTTCGGAACCGATGGGCAGCTGCAGCACCAGCGTGTTCGCGCCCAGGCGGTCGTGCAGTTGCTTGACGCAGGATTCGAAATCCGCGCCGATGCGGTCCATTTTGTTGACGAAGACCATGCGCGGCACGTGATATTTGTCGCCCTGGCGCCAGACGGTTTCCGTCTGCGGCTCCACGCCCGACACGGCGTCGAGCACGCAGATCGCGCCGTCGAGCACGCGCAGCGAGCGTTCCACTTCGATGGTGAAGTCGACGTGGCCCGGCGTGTCGATGATGTTGATGCGGTGATTGTTCCAGAACGTCGTGGTCGCGGCCGAGGTGATGGTGATGCCGCGTTCCTGTTCCTGCTCCATCCAGTCCATCGTCGCGGTGCCTTCGTGCACTTCGCCGATCTTGTAGGACTTGCCGGTATAATAAAGAATACGTTCCGTGGTCGTCGTCTTACCCGCATCGATGTGGGCCATGATGCCGATATTGCGATACATATTGATGGGGGTTTGACGGGGCATAGTCCTGAATCCTTACCAGCGGAAATGCGAGAAGGCGCGGTTGGCTTCCGCCATGCGGTGGGTGTCTTCGCGTTTCTTGACGGCGGCACCGTTGTCGTTGGCGGCGGCGTAAATTTCACCGGCCAGCCGGTCCATCATCGTGTGTTCCGAACGGTTGCGCGCGGCGTCGATGATCCAGCGCATGGCCAGGGCATAACCGCGGTCCGGGCGGACTTCGACCGGCACCTGATAGGTGGCGCCGCCGACGCGGCGCGAGCGCACTTCGAGATGCGGACGAACCTTTTCCAGCGCCTGCTTGAAAACCTCGAGCGCGTTGGCGCCGCCCTTGGCGAGGCGCTGGATCTTTTCCAGCGCGCCATAGACGATGCGCTCGGCGGCCGACTTCTTGCCGTCATACATCAACACGTTCATGAAACGCGAAATCTGCAGATCCGAGAATTTCGGATCCGGGAGAACTTCGCGACGTTCTGCTCTGCGGCGTCTTGCCATTCGTTCAACTCCTAATAACTATTATGCTGCCGGCGCATTTGCCGCCAATTTTTCACTTACTGCTCTCCGCAACAAGGCAAAACGCAGTGTCGCATTCGCACTTTCATCACCTTTTGGCACTACAAGCCTAATACCGGCTGCTTGAGCCTCTTCCTGTAGGGTGACCTCATCTTTTAGTCCGTGACTTAATGTTGTTGCGCTATTGATCATATATGGCCCCCAATAATTACTTCGGCCGCTTCGCGCCGTACTTCGAACGGCGCTGCTTGCGGTCTTTGACGCCTTGCGTATCGAGCGTGCCGCGGATGATGTGGTAACGCACGCCGGGCAGATCCTTCACGCGGCCGCCGCGGATCATGACGACGCTGTGTTCCTGAAGGTTATGCCCTTCGCCGGGAATATAGCTGATGACTTCATGGCCGTTCGTGAGACGCACGCGGGCGACCTTGCGCAGCGCCGAGTTCGGCTTCTTCGGGGTCGTCGTATAAACGCGCGTGCACACGCCGCGCTTTTGCGGGCTGCGCTGAAGCGCGGGAACCTTGTTGTCCCGGCGCGGCGGTCTGCGGCCCTTGGCCACCAGCTGATTAATCGTCGGCATTCTTGCTCCTTCGATCCAAAAAGTAAAAAGCCACCTCGGTGCAACGCCGTGTTTCCACCCTGCGCGCTCCGCGTGGAGATTACCTAAACACCAGGCAACTCTGCTTGACGGTCAATTCAGCACCGTCAGCCGTTTCATCACCTAAGGCTATGTAACTTTTGCTACATCCGGGACTACGTCTAGACTGCACCGGCGCCGCGAAGCGCGAGCGGTCTACCACCAGTCCCGAAAAGGCATGGGTTTATTATGTTTTTTCGGCATGGGCGTCAAGCAATATTAATGATTACGCCGCTTTTTTAACGCTTGCTGTTTCCCGCGCCCGTCATGGTTGCCGTA
>JBFWTA010000128.1:0-7207 GCA_050248075.1 Bdellovibrionales bacterium
AATAACTTTCCTGACAGCAGTCAACCGGATTCCCGCCTTGGCCGGACACCTGAAGGAGTCAATCGTGGCAGACGCAAAAAAAGCAGAAGCGGAAGAAGAAGACAAAAAGCCTGCCGAAGGAGGCGAAGGGACGCCGGCTGCCGAGGGCGAAGGCGGCGCGAAAAAGTCCAAGAAAAAGATGATTATCATCATAGCCGCCGTGGCCGTTGTCGTGCTGGCGGCGGGCGGGGGCGGCGCGGCTTTCTTTCTTATGAAGGGCGGAAAGGAAAATGGCGAAGGCAAGGCTACCGCCGAGCATGCCTCCGAAGCGAACGACCATCCGGTCTTTTATCCCCTGGGCGATCTGCTGGTGAATCTCGCCGGCGAAGGCAAGCACCCGAACTTTCTCAAGGTCAAGGTGACGCTGCAGCTGGCCGAGGAAAAAGACATACCACTCATGGATGCGATCAAACCCCGCATCATCGACAACTTTCAGGTGTATCTGCGCGAATTGCGTATCGAGGATCTGCGCGGCTCGGCCGGCATGTACCGGCTGCGCGAGGAATTGCTCCAGCGCGTGACCGAGGCGGCGCAGCCCGCGCGTATCCGCGACGTGCTGTTTCAGGAAATGCTGGTGCAATAATGGATGAAACGCCTCCCCAGGATGCTCCGCCACCCGGCGACGGCGATAAGGCTGCCGCCGAATGGGCCGGCACGAATGAAGGCAGCGCCGGGGGGGAAAGCGACGGCCGGGTTTTAAGTCAGAACGAAATCGACAGCCTTCTCGGTTTCGATGGCGACGGCGCCAAGGTCGGCGATCACTCCGGCATCATGGCGCTGATCAACAGCGCTCTCGTTAACTACGAACGCCTGCCGATGCTGGAGGTCGTGTTCGACCGGCTGGTGCGCATGATGTCGACTTCCTTGCGCAACTTCACCTCCGACAACGTCGAAGTCAGTCTCGACCAGATCACATCGGTGCGTTTCGGCGATTATCTTAACTCCATCCCGCTGCCGGCGATGCTTAATGTGTTCAAGGCGGAAGAATGGGACAATTCGGGCCTGATGACAATCGACAGCGCGATGATCTATTCGATCGTCGACGTTCTTCTCGGCGGCCGCCGCGGCACGGCCGCCATGCGCATCGAGGGCCGTCCTTACACGACGATCGAGCGCAACCTCGTGGAGCGTCTCGTGCGTGTCGTGCTTGCCGATATGTCCGGCGCCTTCGATCCCTTGTCGCCCGTGACGTTCCGCTTCGATCGTCTCGAGACTAATCCGCGCTTCGCCACCATTGCCCGTCCCGCCAACGCCGCCGTCCTCGCAAAACTGCGCATTGACATGGAGGACCGCGGCGGACGCATCGAAATTCTTATTCCCTACGCCACGCTGGAACCTATCCGCGAACTGCTGCTGCAGATGTTCATGGGCGAAAAATTCGGCCGCGACTCGATCTGGGAAACCCACTTGGGCAACGAACTGCTGATGACCGACATGAAGATGCAGGCGGTGCTGGATGAAGTCACGGTGCCGCTCGGCGAGATCATGAACTGGAAGCCGGGCTCCAAGCTGATGCTCAACGTCAAGGCCGACGATCTGGTTGCCTTGCGCGCGGGCGAGGTTACGCTGTTTCAGGGCCGCATGGGCTCGCTGAACGGACGTATTGCCGTTAAAGTCGAAGAAGCCAGCCTCCAGGAACGCAGGGACGAACAATAATGCAAACATGGATCAATCTTGCGCTTAACGTCATTCTCATCGGCCTCGTCGCCGCCGGTCTCGTGCAGGCGACGCGCCTGCTTCGCCATCTGGCCGGGCTTAAACAGGGCCGGGCGGAGATGGAACGCTTCGTGCGCGATTTCAACGGCGTCGTCGTCCGCGCCGAGGCGGGAATCAAGAACCTCAAGACCGCCGCACGCGATAGTGGGGACGATCTCGAAAAACTCGTCGACCGCGCCACTCTTATGCGCGACGAGCTTCAGTTTATCGTCGAGGCCGCCGACAAGGCCGCGACACGCCTGAGCCAGAGCGTGCCCGGTACGGCTTCGCGCGCCGAAGAAAAGACGGCAGCCAAGCCCGCGCCGGCCTCGGTAACGGCGTTGCCGTCAAAAAAACCTTCCGGGCCTGTTTCCGCCGCCGCCGCTTCCCGCGCCGAGCGGGAGCTCATGCAGGCGCTCGAAAAGCTCGGGTGATAGATAATGCGGCTTCCGTCCCTTTCCCGCGCCATCCTGCCGCTGCTGATGTTCTTCGGCGTGCTTACGCTCGGCCTGCGTATCGGCGATGTCTGGGAGATTGCCGGTTCCGGCAGGACAGGTTCGGCCGGCACGGCCTTTGCCGAGGAGGCGCATGCCGAAAAGCCGGAAGCGGCCGCCCCCGACGCTTCGCCGTCGCCGCCGAAAGTCGATGAAGCGAAGCCGTCGGAAGGCAAGCCTGCGGAACATGCCGCCGAAACCTCGACCAATGTCGCGCCGGACGATGACGCCTCGCCGGCCGAAATGGAAGTGCTGCGCCAGCTTTCCAGCCGCCGCGCCGAACTCGACAAGCGCACCAAGACGCTCGATACGCGCGAACAGCTGCTTAAGGTTGCCGAGCAGCGCGTCGACCAGAAGATCAAGGAGATGCAGACGATCCGTTTGCAGCTTCAAGGCATGGTCGACCAGATCAGCGGCGCACAGGCGCAGCAGACGGAAAACCTCGTGAAAATCTATGAAACCATGAAGCCCAAGGATGCCGCCCGCATCTTCGAAACGCTCGATATGCCCGTTCTGCTTGGCGTGATCCAGCGCATGAAGCCCAAAAGCACCGCGCCCATCATGGCTGAAATGAAGTCGGAAAAGGCCAAGGAAGTAACGGTCGCGCTGACCAAGCAGGACCAGATCCCGCAGCCTAAAAAAGAGTAATCGCGCCGCGGGATTCGCCCATTGTACAAAACAGCCCGGCTGTGCTAATCGCATCGAATGCGCGCCATGCTGCTCAACCGGTCTTTCATTGCATTTCTAGGCTTTGTTTTGCTGATGAAGCTGCTGGTGCCGGCCGGTTTCATGCCGGATATGGCGGCGCTGAGCCAGGGTTCCTTCAAAATTACGATCTGCTCCGCCTCGGGCGCCAGGCAGATTTTCGTCGATGAAACCGGCAAGGAAGCCGGTCAAAAATCCCATCACGAACGGACCGGAAAAACCGGGCACGATGTCTGTTCCTTCGGCGCTTCGCCGCAAGCTGCGCTGGCGCCGGTGTTATCGGTGTTTGCTAGTTTTCTGACTCTGGCCCTTGCCTATCCTGCGGCGGAAGATCGCCAGGCCGACATCACACCGCTTCGCGCCGCCTGGCCGCGCGGCCCGCCCAACCTCTGAAAAGATATATCGTTCGCCGTCCCTGACGGCGTTTCCCAAATCTTTTTCAGAGGTATGTTATGAACTATCGCTACACGCCAATCCTGGCATTGGCTTTATTCGCCGTGCCCGCCGCGGCCCATGTTACGGCAAACCCCAGCAACGCCATTGCCGGCACGTATTTTCAGACATCGTTCCGCATCACCCATGGCTGCGAGGACAGCGATACGGTGGCCGTCCAGATTCAAATTCCGGAAGGCGTGATGTCGGTTCATCCGCAGGCCAAGCCGGGCTGGAGCGTCAAGATATCGAAATATAAATTACCGGAACCTGTCGATACCGGTCACGGCAAGATGGCCGATGAAGCGGTCAACGCCGTAAGCTGGACCGGCGGCAATCTGCCGGCCGATCAATACGACGATTTCGGCGTTGTGATGAAGCTGCCGGCGGCCAAGGGCAGGGTGCTCTGGTTCCCCGTCATTCAGCAATGCCGGAGCGGTGAGAACCGCTGGGTTGAAATCCCCGCCGAAGGTCAATCCTGGCACAGCCTCGAAAGACCGGCTCCGTTCGTGAAACTCGCGACCGGCGGAAACTGAGCCATGAGCAAAAATCTCATTCTGGCCGGCGGCCTTGCCGTCGCTGCGCTTCTTGCTGCGCCCGCATGGGCGGAAGAAGCCACACCCACGATGCCGACAATCACCATCCACGCCCGTAACGAAGGCACGCTGACCGTGCCGGCCGTCGCCGAACAGAAAGAACAACTGTTCGAAACCGTCGGCGCCGTAAGTTTCGTCGATAGCGAAAGCTATCAGGACACATACGCCAACACCGTGCGTGATGTGCTGAAAGATACGCCCGGCGTATACGTGCAGAACCGCTACGGCCAGGAAATGCGGCTGTCGATCCGCGGGTCGGGCATGGCGCGCGGTTTTCATGCGCGCGGCATTGAAATCCTGCAGGACGGCATCCCGAACAATCTTGCCGACGGCAGCGGCGATTATTACCAGATCGACCCGCTCGCGCTGCGCTCGACCGAAGTCTACAAGGGAGGCAATGCGCTCAGTTACGGCGGATCGACGCTTGGCGGCGCGGTTAATTTCGTGACGCCGACGGCGGCCATGGCGCTTGCGCCCAACAGCCTGCGCATGGAATCGGGGAGCTTCGGCACCTTGCGCGGCAACGGGCAATTTTCGCGAACGCTCGGCGATGCGGATTTTCTGGCCAACGGCACCGTGACGCATGCCGACGGATATCGGGAACATTCCACCACGCAGACCGAGGCTTTCAACGCCAATGCCGGCTACCGGTTTTCGCCCGTGGCGGAAACCCGATTTTATGTTGGCGCATTTGTCGTCGATCAGAAACTGCCCGGTGCACTGTCGCTCAACGATGCCCTTCATAATCCGACGATGGCGTCATCGGCTGCGATTTCCGACGATCAGGCCCGCGACACGCGGACCGAACGCATGGCTAACCGCACCAGTTTCAAGCTTGATTTCGGCAAGCTCGATCTCGACACATGGGCGATCCACAAAAGCCTGTTCCATCCGATCTTCCAGGTGATCGATCAGGACGGGTGGACGCTGGGAATCGCGCCCCGCTATACTTCCGATTTCCATCTCGGCGGCCGGCGGAACGAGCTTATCGCCGGCGGGCGCGTTTTCGGCGGCAACAACACGGCGATGCAATACCAGAACCTGAACGGCTCGCGCGGGTTGAAAACGCTCGATGCGCGCCAGGACGCCTATAACTTCGAAATCTATGGCGAAAACCGCTATTGGTTTATGGACGACGTTGCTTTCATGGCGGGCGCAAAGGCGTTTCTGGATCAGCGTAATTATACCGACAAGGGCGGGCTGTCCACCAATCCGACGCCGAAATACGCTTCGAAAGATTACTCGGGCATAAATCCAAAAGCCGGTTTTTTATGGCAGCCGGAAAAAGACGTTCAGGCTTTCATCGACGTGACGCGAAGCCAGGACGTGCCGGACTTCTCGGACCTGACACAGACGACGGCGACCACCACGCAATTCGTGCCGCTGAAAACGCAGGACGCATGGACGCTGGAAATCGGCAGTCGAGGCAAAAGCGGACGCTATGGCTGGGACGTCACGGCCTACCGTTCGTGGATCGAGCACGAATTGATGCAATACACCACGAATGCCAGCATTCCGGCCACGACCTTTAACGCGGGGGATACCCTGCATCAGGGGCTGGAAGTCGGCGGATCGGCGGAAGTATGGCACGGCCTTTTCGAGCCCGAAGCCGGCGACACGGTGACTCTGACGCAAATCTGGAACTACAACGATTTTCATTTCCAGAACGATCCGCAATACGGCAACAACCGTATCGCCGGGGTGCCAGAACATGTGCTGCGCACCGAACTCGCCTACAGGCACAAAACCGGGTTTTATTTCACGCCTACGGTCGACTGGGTGCCGGACGGCGCCTGGGCGGATCAGGCGAATACGCTCAAGGCACCGGGCTATGTTCTGCTCGGGCTGCAGACGGGCGTCCAGCTTGATAACGGCATCCTGTTCTATATCGATGCCCGTAACCTGACCGGCGAAAGCTATGTCAGCGACATCAGCACAATCACGGATGCGCGCACGGCCGGCACCAATATTTTCTACCCCGGTGATGGGCGCAGCATATTCGCAGGAATACGCTATGCGTTCTGACGTGAAATCCCCCGCCACGCGGCGGGGGATCCGGCCCGTTTAAAGGCTGACGCAGCGGCAGCTTTATGGTAATTGTGCATGTCCATTCCATGGCAAGGGAGATCGCCCATGAAAATCTTCGGGATGTTTGTATTCTGTCTCGTTCTGCTTATGGCGCCCGGAATAGCCAGAGCGCATAGCTATCAGCAGGGCGATATTCGAATCGGCCATGTCTGGACACGCGCCACGGCCGGCAGCTCGACCACTGCGGCCATTTATATGCCGTTACTCAATGCAGGCAAGGACGCCGACAGGCTGATCGGCGCTTCGTCGGACGATGCCGAAAAAATCGAAATTCATGAATCCAGAAGTGAAGGCGGCATTATGAAGATGGAAATGCAGAAAGCGATCGACCTGGAGCCGAACAAGCCCGTCGCCCTTAAGCCGCGCGGGCTGCACCTCATGGTTTTCGGGCTTAAGCAGCCGATCAAGGAAGGCGAAAAATTTCCGGTTACCCTGCAATTCGAAAAAGCCGGATCGGTAAAGGTCGAGGCCATGGTGGAAGCTGCGGGGGCTCAGTCGAGCGGGCATTGATGGCGGGGCCGGGCATAAGGTAATGAAACAAAAAGCCCGGAACATATGCGCCTTATCGAATTCGCCCTTGCAAGTCTCGTTATCGAGCTGACTCCCGGCCCGAATATGAGTTATCTCGCTACGGTGGCGCTAACGCGCGGTTTTCGTCCGGCCTTCGCGGTGGTGGCGGGCGTCGCCACCGGGCTTGCCGTTATTGGCATGTTGGCGGCTTTCGGTCTTGCGGAATTCGTGACCCGCTACCCGTCCCTCGATGTGGCGCTGCGTTGGGGCGGCGTTCTTTTTATGCTTTGGCTTTCCTTCGAAGCCTGGCGCGACGCCGGAAAAACCGCGCGAAAGCCGGATGCCGCCGGTTTCCGGCGCGGACTCGTTACAAACCTGCTCAATCCTAAATCCTTCGTCTTTTACGTGACCGTCATGCCCGAATTCGCCGATGCCGGATCGGGCAATCTTCTTTTTCAAAACCTCGTGCTGGCCGCGACCTATGTCATGATCGCCACGGCGACTCATATCGCCATTATTCTTGCCGCGAACCGGATTGGAAAATCCGTCATCGCAGGTCGTAACACGAAGTTTATCGGACGTGCGATGGCCGGGGTACTGGCCGGGGTGGCCGTATGGCTGGCCCTGGATGTCCGAAGCTGAATTTTA
>JBFWTA010000129.1:0-7180 GCA_050248075.1 Bdellovibrionales bacterium
CATCTCCGACACCGGTCATGGCCTCAACAACGCCGTCTACATGATGGCGCATTCGGGCGCCCGCGGTTCCGCGGCGCAGATCAAGCAGCTGGCCGGCATGCGCGGCCTCATGGCCAAGCCGTCGGGCGAGATCATCGAAACCCCGATTATCTCGAACTTCAAGGAAGGCCTGACCGTTCTTGAATACTTCAACTCCACCCACGGCGCGCGCAAGGGTCTCGCGGATACGGCGCTCAAGACCGCCAATTCCGGTTACCTCACCCGCCGTCTGGTCGATGTGGCCCAGGACGCCATCATCACGCAGCAGGATTGCGGCACCACCCGCGGCCTGACGGTCAAGGCCGTCATCGAAGGCGGCGAAGTGATCGCGACCCTCGGCGAGCGCATTCTCGGCCGCACGGTGCTCGAGGATGTCACCGGCGCCAAGGATAATAACGTCATCATCAAGGCCGGCACCCTGCTCGGCGAGCCGGAGGTCGAGGTTATCGAACGCACCGGCGTCGATACGGTCCAGGTGCGCTCGCCGCTCACCTGCCAGACCGAAACCGGCGTCTGCGCCAAATGCTACGGCCGCGATCTCGCGCGCGGCACGCCCGTCAACATGGGCGAAGCCGTCGGCGTCATTGCGGCGCAGTCGATCGGCGAGCCGGGCACGCAGCTCACGATGCGGACCTTCCACATCGGCGGCGCGGCGCAGCGCGGCGCGGAGCAAAGCTCCGTCGAAGCCTCGTTCGACGCCATGCTCACGATCAAGAACCGCACCGTCGTCAAGAACAGCGAAGGCAAGCCCGTCGTCATGGCCCGCAATTGCGAACTCGTCCTCACCGACGACCAGGGCCGCGAAAAGGCACGCCACCGCGTGCCTTATGGCGCCAAGCTGCATGCCGAAGAAGGGGCGAAAGTCACCAAGGGCCAGAAGCTGGCCGATTGGGACCCGTACACCCTTCCGATCATCACCGAGCGCGAAGGTATCGCCCATTACGCCGATCTCGTCGAAGGCCTTTCCGTCCGCGAAGTCATGGACGAAGCCACCGGCATTTCGTCGAAAAAGGTTACCGACTTCCGCCAGCAGCCGCGCGGCGCCGATCTGCGTCCCCGCATCGTTCTGCATGACGAGAAGGGCGAGGTCATCAAGCTCAGCAACGGTCTCGAGGCGCGTTACTTCCTCGCGGTCGACGCCATTCTCAACGTCGAGAACGGCGCCCATGTCAAGGCAGGCGACACCCTGGCGCGTATTCCGCGCGAAGGCACCAAGACCCGCGACATCACCGGCGGTCTGCCGCGCGTGGCCGAGCTTTTCGAGGCCCGCCGCCCGAAGGACTTTGCCATCATTTCCGATGTCGAGGGCCGCGTCGAATTCGGCAAGGACTACAAGGCCAAGCGCCGCATCATCGTGCGTCCCGCCGACGAAACGCTGGAGCCGCGCGAATACCTCATCCCGAAGGGCAAGCACATCGCCGTTCAGGAAGGCGACATCGTCATGAAGGGCGACCTTCTGATCGACGGCAATCCTGTTCCGCACGATATTCTCGCCGTGCTGGGCGTGGAAGCGCTGGCCGAATACATCATCAACGAAATCCAGGAGGTTTATCGCCTCCAGGGCGTGAAGATCAACGACAAGCACATCGAAGTCATCGTGCGCCAGATGCTGCAGAAGATCGAAATCACCGATGCCGGTGAAACGACCTTCCTGTCCGGCGAGTTGGCGGACCGTACCGAATTCCTTACGGTCAACAACAAGGCCGCGAAAGAAAACCTTCGTCCGGCCCAGGGCAGGGCGGTTCTGCAGGGCATCACCAAGGCGAGCCTGCAGACGCATTCCTTTATCTCCGCCGCGTCGTTCCAGGAAACCACCCGCGTCCTCACCGAGGCGGCCGTTTCCGGCAAGGTCGATACGCTGGAAGGCCTCAAGGAAAACGTCATCGTCGGCCGCCTGATCCCGGCGGGCACCGGCAGCGTCGTCAACCGCCTGCGCCGCATCGCGGCCGGCCGCGACCTCGAAGCCGACCGCCTCGACGCCGAAAAGGCCGCGCAGAAGGCCTTGTCTCAAGAACAGAAAGACGTGGCATAGGTCCGGTAAAATTCAGAAAACGAGAAAGCCGGTTCCGCAGGGAACCGGCTTTTTTATTTCTTCACTATATATCTGTAAAATACACCGTCGCAGAAATACGGACAGAGATTATGGCCCTGAGGGTGTATAAAGATGACACAGTCTCCACCATCCTTTGCAATCGTCGGGCGGTATCGGCCGTAGAGGCAGCGACGACGTCTGATTAGCGATTGGGGCGGTATCTGCTCTATCGTATGAATAAAGTCGAGTTTTGACTCCACCCGCTACGGCTGCACAGACAAATCCGGCTGCCATGCCATAAAGAATGCGCGAGCGAACAGGCCCTTGTTTGAATTCCGGCATCAACTTGGTGCTATTCTCATCCCAGAGCTTTCCGGCTGCCCAGGCACACACTCCCAAAAAACCTGGAACAAGTAATGTTGTTCCGGCTGCAGCGAGAGGCACGGATAAGGCGAGGGATGCCACGAAACCGGTCTTAACGGGGTGTTCAGCGGTAAATGATCGAATAGACATAAATCATCCTTTTGGTCCCCAATATTATCAAACAAAAATACTTTCACCTACGATGAATTCAGGTTAATGCCCATTCAGGGGAGCGAATGGGGTATTAAAGACTGGCAATGCTGTTTGTCCGGATACGAATTGGCTTTTACTTCTCAGTTTTTCCTGTGCAGGCAATCGTATGTTCCTGCCTTCTTCTTCCCGCATTACCCTCGAAATAACGCGTTTTCTCGCACGGCTGCCGCCGACGAAAGATTTTCTGGAAATTTCCGGTGCTCCCAGACATTTCGGCGTGCTTCTAATCTGCTGAACTGCCTGCGCCAAGTCAAGACGCCGCTTTTCTTGTGCCGAAATGCAGGTGGTGGGTGATGCGGACGAGGAGGGAGACGCTTAGCACGGTCGCGGCGTAAAATGCCACCTGAATGCCGCTGGGTCGCGCGATGTAGCCGACCAGCGCGCTCGCCATCTGGCCGAGCATGCTGTCGTCGGACAAAATAAAGCTCGTGTCCCACAAGCTGTCGCCGAGCGGCGGCAGCAGGTCCGCCTGCACCAGAAAATTCGCGCCCTTCGCCGCCATGCCCGCGGCGATCAGGATCAGCAGCCAGTTGGTGAACGCAAACAATTTCGCGACGGATAATTTTAGCAATCCGAAATATAGCAACCCGCCGACCGCGACCCCCGCCAGCATGCCGAGCGCGCTGCCTGTCAGCATTGCCGCGCGCTCTTGGCCCGCCCATAACCCCTGCAGCATCAGCACGACTTCCGCGCCCTCGCGCATTACCGCGAGGCCGACAATAAGCGCGAGCAGGGACATGTGCTTCTCGCCCGCCCTGACGCTTTGGGCGGCGGCGCGCAGTTCGGCCGCCATTTTGCGCCCGTGGCTGTTCATCCATATCACGTGCCAGCCGATCAACGCGACGGCGGTAAACAAAATTGCCGCGTTGACGATTTCCTGTCCGCGCCCCTCGAAGGCATCGGCGATGGAACTTGCCAGCGCCGCGACGATGGCTGCACAACCGATGCCGCCCGCGATGCCGACGCCGACCCAGCGGTTGCGGTGCCGCAGCCCGCGCGTCGCGGCCATCACCACCGTGATGACCAGCGCGGCCTCCAGAACTTCGCGGAAAACGATAAGGGCGGCGGCGAGCATGGGGTTACTGAACCGTGATTTTGCCCGCCGTCTTGCTCGGGTCGAAATCGTTATAGAACGAATAGGTTCCCGGCTTCAGCGGCCCGACATAGACCGACACTTCCTCATGCGCCGGCACGACTTTTTCGCGATGCATTTCGTCGCTCTCGAATTCCGCCGCCTGGGCGTCTTCGTTCTTGATGACGAGTTTCACTTTCGTGTTGGCGGGAATGGTCAGCTCGGCGGGCGCAAAGCGC
Organism: Bdellovibrionales bacterium; assembly: GCA_050248075.1. Classification (GTDB taxonomy): domain Bacteria; phylum Pseudomonadota; class Alphaproteobacteria; order UBA9219; family UBA9219; genus JBFWTA01. The sequence continues at coordinate 3,959 of JBFWTA010000129.1, forward strand.
TTGTCCTTGATGCTGATTTTATGTTCCGGCATATCGGCCGCCCGGAGGGTGAAAGGGGCCACCATGAGGGCTGCGGCAAAAATAGCCAGACCGAAAATACGCATGCGCATCGTGTATCCTTTCGCTTCGAAATCCATGGCCGGAGGGGTCCGGCGCAGGCACTTTACTTGATAATAACTCGCAATTGCAACCCTGAAAAGGACGCCCGGGCATGCTTCAAAAAGCCTGTATTTCAGGGGTTTAACACGCCGGTTTTCTCATTTATGATGCGCGGCACAACGGTAGAAAGAAGCGCAGGGAGAAGGTTACATGCCGCCCAAGACCGCCAAGCCGCCCACACCCCATATAGATCTTAATTTCAGCGCCAAGGGACGCGGCAAGATTTACGAAAATATTGTCGATACGATCGGCGATACGCCGCTGGTGAAGCTGAACAATCTGACGAAAGAAGCCGGCTGCGTCGCGACAGTGTGCGCGAAACTGGAATTTTTTAACCCGCTCGCTTCGGTGAAAGACCGTCTTGCGCTCGGCATGATCAACGCGGCGGTGGCGGAAGGAAAAATCAATCAGGATACGGTTCTTGTCGAGCCCACATCCGGCAATACCGGGATCGCGCTTGCGTTCATCGCTGCGGCGCGCGGCTATAAGCTTATTCTCACCATGCCCGAAAGCATGTCGCAGGAACGGCGCAAGATGCTCGCGCTGCTCGGCGCACAACTCGAACTCACGCCCGCCGCGGAAGGCATGAAGGGCGCGATTAAAAAGGCGGAGGAAATCGTCGCCGCCACGCCGAGCGCGATCATGCTGCAGCAGTTCAAAAACCCGGCGAACCCCGCCATTCACCGCCGCACGACAGCCGAGGAAGTGTGGAACGATACCGGCGGTCAGGTCGATGTGTTCGTCGCCGGCGTCGGCACCGGCGGCACGATCCAGGGCGTCGCCGAAGTTCTGAAAAAGCGCAAACCGGGCCTGCGCATCGTCGCGGTCGAGCCGGCGGATAGTCCTGTCCTGTCCGGCGGTACGCACAAGCCGCATAAAATCCAGGGCATCGGCGCCGGTTTCGTGCCGGATATTCTGGACAAAGGCGTGATCGACGAAGTCCTTACGGTCACCAACGACGAGGCCATGTCCACCGCCCGCGCTCTTGCGCAAAAAGAAGGTATTCCCGGCGGCATCTCATCCGGCGCCGCCGTCCACGCGGCGCTGCGTATCGCCACGCGGCCGGAGATGAAAGGCAAGATGGTCGTCGTGGTTATCCCGTCCTTCGCGGAGCGGTATTTATCGACGGATTTATTTGCGGGGTTGTGAACGGAAGGTGAGAGTTAGTCGCCTGATTTTGAGTTGGAATTTCGCCGGGTCCGCCAATCCACATTTCCAACATTTGTAAAATTACACGCGATTCGTATGGAGATCGTGTAAGTCAATATTTCCTATTTAAAGCGCAATTTCGGATTCCAGAGACGTTCGAGAGGGCCCGGTGGGCGGGGCGATCCTGCCGGAGGTGTTCTTGGCCGATATTCAACCGGGACGGCGTCTTCATCGCCGCACAGCTTTGCGCAATAATCGAACCATTCCTTGGGACTCATATGACGGCGTGCTTCCGTAGCCATGGCGCCATGTTTAAACAGCCAGCTTTTCACATCGACCGGCCCGCTGCCTGGCGGCGAGATAGGGGCCGTCGAAAGGGGATGGCCCCACTGCCAGCCAAGCCGTTCTTCGGCCGGCGGATTGCCGGGTATTCTTGCGCCGAATTTTTTCCCCAATTCCGTGTCGGGAGCAAAGGTGGCGCGAATGAATTTATCCAGCCCTATCACATCATCCTTCAATTGCGCGGCCATGGCGGCATAGCGGTGGTGCGACGTGGTGCGTGCGCGGCCGGCGATATTTTGCAGGGACTGAACCATGGCGATGGCGGTGTCGTTTTCGCGCGGATCGGCGCTTCGCAGGCCGTTTTCGATGCGATGAAAAACCGCCGGAATGCCGCTGAACGATCCGCAGTTATCGAAACTGTAAGCGGTTCTGGGAACGGACCGGAAATTATAATAGACGACAAGATGCAGATGATGCGCGAAGGGCGCGGCATAGGCGCTTTTTTCTTCCAGCGGCACACTGGCCGGCAGGGAGTTGTCGTCGATCGCGGCCTGTGCCGCCACGGCATACATCGACCGGCTTTTTTCGAAAGTGCGAATATAGGAAAAAACTTTTTCGACGTCTTCTTGCCGCGCAAGGTTCTGGCGGTTGCTGCAGGCGACCGCGGCCGAATAAAAATCCACGAAAAACCGGTACATGCGATCGGTACGTTCGTCGAGCGAGGCCGGGAGATGCGCGGGAAGATAGTCAGCGAGAGACTTAAGAATTTTTTCGACAGGCTTCTGCGGCGACAAATGAGCATGCCGGAAAAGAGGCTCAATCGTCACGCCGGGATGGCGCAGTTTCACATCATGCGCGTAGGCGGCATAGGCAACGGCGATTTGTGTGGTGTCTTCATAAAGCCGGTCCAGCTCTTCCACAAGCCTGGTCAAAAATCTGGCCGTCGCTACGCCGGGATTTGGCTGCGCGAGAATGGCCTCGAGCGCGTCAATACGCACGACGGTATCGGCAACGGCGTTTGCCGCGGCGTCCTGAAAACCGCCATGGCCAAGCGGATCCCGGATGCTTCGGAAATGACCGACGAGATCGTGATAGTGAATGAGGGTCCAGTTCGAATTGATGCCAATTTTACGGAAATGATCCGCCGCCTGCGGCGATAGCTCGGCATCTGTAGAAAATTTCATGGGGCTGCGCGGTTTCTTTAATCGGTGTCTAAATATAATCCTATCGCCATATGGCCCGCACCATAACCCAACCTGCCGATTTATGTCTATTTCTTATTACTTTCAGGCCTCAGACGCGGTTTTACAGCGTTAATCCCGCGTCCAGCGCGTGCAGTTCACGCCGCAAGGCCTTGCAGCCCGGCAGGAAAGATTCCACCAGCGCCCAGAAGCGGCTGGAGTGGTTTTTGTGGGGGATGTGGCAAAGCTCGTGCACGATGACGTAATCCAGCAAGGCGGGCGCGGCAAGAATGAGGCGCCAGTTCAGGCGGATGTCGTTGGCGGCGGAGCAGCTGCCCCATTGCCGTTGCGGATTGCCGACGGTCAGGCTGCGGGGGCGCAGGCCGGTTATTTGCGACCAGAATTCGGTGCGCTCGGTGAACACGCGCCGGGCTTCTTTCTTGTACCACAG
>JBFWTA010000130.1:0-7163 GCA_050248075.1 Bdellovibrionales bacterium
TATTGGCTCCGTTGCCACCCCACTGAGAGCGGGAACCACCACCGCCGCCGCCGCCCGGGCTGCTGTTGGATGTCGAGGTGCCGCCGCCGCCGGCGCCGCCTTCACCGTTAACATTGTTATCATCGGCACCGCCGCCGCCGCCGCCGCCGCCGGTCCGGTTGGTGCTGGTGCCGCCATTACCGCCCGGTTCGGCATCCGATCCGGCGCCCGTCGGCCCGCCCGAACCGCCGCCGCCGCCGCCGCCGCCGGATGCCTTGGTGCCCGATCCCGCCGATCCGCCGGCGCCGCCATTACCACCGTCATAGACGGCCGCAGTGCCGCCGCCGCCAGCCCAGCCATTTGTAGCGCCCGAAGCGTTCGTGCCGGGGTTTGCTTCAAGCGTACCGGTATTATTAAAGTAGGTGCTGGTTTCGCTGCCGCCCGCGCCGATCCGGACCGATATGACTGCCCCCGGCGTCGTGGAGTAATTCGTTATTTTGGCATATCCGCCGCCGCCACCACCGCCACCGCCGACTTTCGACGTGGTGCCCTGCGCGCCATTGCCGCCGGGCCCGATGCCCTCGATCGTGTTGATCGCGCTGTTCCAGTCGAGCGGCACCGTCCAGCTTGTGGTGCCCGCCGTGAGATAGACCTTGACGCCCGACGGCGTGTTTTTCTTGAGGTCGTACCAGTTGCTGCCGTCGCAGAAACGCATGACATTGCCGCCATAGGCAAGCTGCCCGGCATTTCCGGCACTGCATGATGGGAGTCCCAGTGTATAGGTGATGACGATTAGCCCGTCGCCGCCGGCACCTGCAGCGCCAGTAATGCCGGTTGTGGTACCGCGCGAACCACTTCCACCCCCACCCCCGCCATAGTTGGCCCCGGCTCCACCATTTCCCGAGCTGCCGACAGTATTTGTTGCACCGCCTGTACCACCGCCGCCGCCACCAACGCCATAGGATGCGCTCCATTGACTATCGGCGCTGCCTGCGCCACCTGCACCTGTGGCGCCTGTACTGCTGCTATTGCCGCTGCCCCCGCCGCCCCCGCCGCCATCGCCACCGCCGCCATTACCTGTATTCCCCGAACCGTTCTCGCCGCCGCTACCGCCGCCGCCGCCGCCGCCGGAACCATTTCCTCCGGCGCCTGTTCCTGCAGATGCATTGCTTCCGCCGCTGCCGCCGCCGCTGCCGCCGCTGCCTGCAGCAGCCGAGCCAGGAGAAGTCGAACCTCCAAAGCCAGTCCCGTTTCCGGCTGATCCGCCGCCGCCATTCGTTGCCGCCGAGCCGCCCGAACCGCCCGAACCGGTGCCGTTAGTACAGGAACCGCCGGTGCCGCCGCCGCCGCCGCCGCCGCCTTGCGTATTTCCTCCGTTACAACCGGCAACGATAGTACCGCCACCACCGCCGCCGCCGCCTTGTGACGATCCTCCTGTGCCGCCTGCGTAGCCGCCATGTGCGGCACCGCCGCCACCGCCGCCGCCGCGTGTTGTATTTCCATTGCCACCTGCACCACCATTGTTGGCGCCGCCGCCGCCGCCGCCGCTGGTACTCGCTGTACCGCCAGCCCCCCCGGCCCCCAGCGGCCCGGCCCCGCCGCCGCCGCCGCCGCCGCCATCACTCGAACTACCCGCACCGCCATTACCGCCGGAATAGGTTACTGTGCCAGTGTTCGACCCCGCCGTGCCGGCAGTGGTGCCGCTGGCATTGCCGCCTGCTGCAGCGATTAGGGAGCTGGTATTGAACGTAGTGTTGGTGCCGCTGCCGCCTGCGCCAATCTGTACCGAGATACTGGCGCCGGGAGAGGCCGAGAAGTTCGTTATTTTCGCGTACCCGCCGCCTGCGCCGCCGCCGCCGCCAACCGTGCTGGTGCCCTGTGCACCATTGCCGCCTGCGCCGATGCCTTCGATCGTGTTATCGGAACTGTTCCAGTCGGAAGGCACGGTCCATGTCGTGGTGCCGGCGGTAAGGTAAACTGTTGCGGTGTCGCCTCCCGTCGACAGATCTCCCTTCATCGAATACCAGGTCGCACCGTCGCAATATTCGTATTCATTGTTGGCATAACGCATTTTGCCGGCTTCGCCCGAGCTGCAGCTGCTCGAGCCGCCCGCGGTATAGTTGACGACGATCAGGCCGTTCGCCCCGTTGCCGCCCGCGCCGCCGGTTGCCCCTAAATTGGCGCCGCCGCCGCCGCCGCCGCCATAATTTCCGCCATTGGCGCCGGCGCCGCCGACACTGGTTCCGTTGCCGCCGCCGCCGCCGCCGCCGCCGCCCGGACCGTAATCGGTGCCTCCCACATTATAAAGAGCTTCGGTGCTTCCGGCGCCGCCGGCCGCATAGGTAGTGGAAGCGCCATATCCGCCGCCGCCGCCGCCGCCGCCTGTGCCGGCCTGGCCGGTTTGTGCCGCGGTGCCGCCGGCGCCGCCGCCTGATCCCGTAACACCGTCATTGCCGCCCGCGCCGCCGGTGGACGTGCTGGTGTAGGATCCGGCCGCCCCATTGGCGCCGCCGCCGCCGCCGCCGCCGCCGGCGCCGCTGGTATGGGCGTTATCGGCCCCGGCGCCGCCGGCACCGTTGGGCCCCGCCGCACCGCCACCGCCGCTATTCGCCAGGCCGGGGCCATAATTGGTGCCGCCGCTGCCGCCGTCGTATTTGGTCGAGCCGGTGGAAGATGACGCCAGCCCGCCCGCGCCCGGATTGCCGATGCCGCCGCCCTTGGCGCCGACCCTGACGGCCGAGCCCGAAATGGAGGCGCAGTTGCTGGTGGAATTGCATAAATAAGTGTCGCCGCCCGCGGTGCCCTGGTTAAAACCGCCGCCTGCCGAGCCACCGGCGCCGCCGGCGCCAATCTTGATGCCCACCGTCGTGCTGGCCGTGAGTGCCAGGTTAAGGACGGAGGCATACGCCCCGCCGCCGGCCGATTCGCCCATCATGCCGTTCGGCCCGCCCGCCCCGGCGCCCCAGGTTTCGATCTGGTTTGATGAGCTGTTCCAGTCGGACGGCACGCCCCAGGTGGTGCCCGAGGTCAGGGCGATCGTGGTGGTCCCGGCAACCGACCCCTTTGCCGACCACCATTGCGTCCCGTCGCACCACAGCATATCGGCGCTCGAGGTATTGTAATGCATCATGCCGCCGGTGCAGGCGGCATGGGCGGCGGAAGGATGCAGCAGAAGGCCGGCCAGAAAAATCCATGCAGAGCCATGAATCTGTTTTGTTGGCGGTTTTCCGGCGCGCCGGGAAAGCCGGAATTCCCGTTTTTGCAATTTTTTTCCCGATTTTGTTGTCATGAATGCGTCTCTCGGGGCGGGCCGCAATAAAACGGGAATCGTGGCAAGGAACTGGAAACCGAAAACCTGTCCTGCCGTTTTCAGCTTGCCGGCCAGCCTAGCCGGGGAGAATGGCGGGATCAAGTGAGGCGGGCCGAGAAATTACGGCCGGCGGATTCGTTTCAGATCGTTATCGACCGGCAGAGCGCCCGGAGCCGCGCCACGGTTTCGCGCTCCGGCGTGCCGGTAAGATTTTCCGGATGGTAATGGCGCTGGAAAGCAAGCAGCGCGGCGCGGGTGGGCTTGTCGTAGCTGCCGCTCGGTGGAATGTGGTAGCCGACGGTCCGCAGCATTTCCTGAACCTCGCCGTCTTCGGCGAAGACGTAATCGCCGGAGGCGGGTTCGGGCCAGAGGCCGAGGCCGTCGGCGGCCAGATCGCGCCACGGGAAAAGCTCGCCGGGATCTTCCTTGCGTTCGGGCGCGACATCGGCATGAGCCAGAAGCGCCGTGGCCGGGTTCATGCCATGGCGCTTGAGGATGCCGTGCAGCAGCCCCTTCAGCGTCGAAATCTGCGGCGCCGGAAAGGCGCGGTAGCCGTGCTGGTGGCCGGGGTTAACAAGCTCGATGCCGACCGAGGCGCTGTTGATATCCGCGATGCCGCGCCACGCGCTTAGGCCCGCATGCCAGGCGCGGGCGTTTTCCTCCACCAGCTTGAACAGCCGCCCGTCCTCCTCGATCAGGTAATGCGCGCTGACTTTTGACGCCGGATCGCGCAACCGTTCCAGGGCGTCGTCGCCCGACGGCATGCCGGTGTAATGCAGGATGACGAACTGCACCGGCACGGCCGGATCGCGCGGGTCGAAATTGGGGGAGAGGGTGTGCATGGGTGGAGGTCAGGGTTCGGGGTTCAGGGTTCAGGATTTAGGGGTCAGGATTTAATAAAGTACCATAATCTTTGGCTTGAATTTATGCCGGGTACAAAACTTTCTAAACCCTGAATCCTGACCCCTAAATCCTGAATCCTATTTTATCCCTCTTGTCTTGCAGATCGTGTCATAGGCGACGTTAATGCGTTTCATTTTTTCATTGGCGCTGGCGATAAACTCCGGCGGCAGGCCCTGCGCCACCAGCTTGTCGGGATGATGCGTGCGGATCAGCGTGCGGTAGGCGGTCTTGATCTGCTCCTCCGTCGCGTTTTCCGCCACGCCGAGAATGGAATAGGATTCGTTGCGCGGCTTTTCCTTTTCCCGGGGCGCGAGGTTCACGCCGGAACGCGCGGCGATGCGGATGAAATCCTCGACCGTAAACTCGAAAATAACCGCGACGCGTTCCAGGAAGCGTACTTCTTTCGGGCTCAGGCCCTTGCTGTCGGCGGCGGCGATGGTGAAAAGGCCGGTCAGAACTTCTTCCAGAACCGCCGGCCGGTTGCGGAAAATCTGCGCCAGGCGAAACGCATAGGGCTCGAAACCGTCGGCGCTGCGGCGCGCCTCGTCGAACAGGCGCCCCACGCGCCCCACCTGCGATTCCGGCACGCGAAAGGCGCGCTTGAAGGCTTCCACTTCCTCGCGCGTCACGCGGCCGTCGGTCTTGGCCATCTTGGCGCCCAGCACGATGACGCCGATGGTAAACGCGTTCTGCTGGGACGTGCCGGTAAAGCCGTCGGATGAAGGTTGGGTTTTTTTCCAGAAAGCGTCTTCCTCGCCGGCAAGTTCGGGGCGCATGTCATGCGCGTGGCCAACGGCAATGCCCAGCGCCGCTCCGTATGGGCCGCCGAATGCGAAACCGAGAAGCCCGCCGAGGATTTTTCCGTTGATCTTTTTCATGCCGCCAAGCCGATATGCCTTGCCATTATCCATCGCAGGCAAGATAACCGCAACCCGTCCTTTGCCGCGCGGCGCATGGGGATTTTTGTTGATCAAAAAGCCCCCGAGGCGCTTAATCCGCTTTCGATTCGCCGCAGCCCGCGGCTACGCATGTCAGGCGAAAGGTTTGGTCGAGTGCCGGATGTCAGGCAAAAAATACTCCTTTGCGCGCCGGATTTCTTCACCGTCGATTATGTGATCAATCCGTGGATGGAGCATAACCGCGGCAACACCGATCACGGGCTTGCCCGGCGTCAATGGACGGCTCTCCGCGACGCGCTTGCGCCGCATGCCGATCTTGTTTATGTCGCGCCACAGCCCGGCCTGCCTGACATGGTCTTTACCGCCAATGCCGGTCTGGTTCTGGGCGACAGGGCGGTGGTAAGCCGGTTTCGCTCGCCGGAACGCCGGGGCGAGGAACCCTTTTTTCAGGCGTGGTTCAGGGAGAACGGTTTTGTCCCGGCGCCATGGCCGAAAAATGTCTTTTTCGAGGGCGCCGGCGATGCGCTGTTCGACCGCAGCCTGCCGATCCTCTGGTGCGGCTTCGGCATCCGTTCGGACGAAGGCGCGGCGGGACTTCTGGACAAGCTGCTGGCACCGCGCGAGGTTATCGCCCTTCGCCTCGTCGATCCGCGTTTTTATCATCTGGACACCTGTTTTTGCCCGCTGGCCGGCGGTTATCTCATGTATTATCCGGCGGCGTTTCATGCCGACAGCCGCGCGGCGATCGAGAATGCGGTGCCGGCCGAAAAACGCATTGCCGTGGGGGAGGAAGACGCGTTAGCTTTCGCCTGCAACGCCGTCGATCTCGAGCGCCATGTCTTTCTCAATGCCGCGGGGCCCGATTTGCAAAATAAACTGACGGCCGCCGGGTTCACGCCGGTGGTCACGCCACTGAGCGAATTTCTCAAGGCAGGAGGAGCCGCGAAATGTCTTACGCTCAAGCTGCGCGAAAGCTGAGGGATATGCGGTCCCTGCGGCTGGCCCCGAAACTGGTTTTCTTTTTTTTCGTCGCGGCCGCGCTGCTTTCGGCGATGCTGCTGGTCTGGCCGAATTTCGACATCGCCGTATCCGGATGGTTCTACCGGCCGGAAGGCGGGTTCTACATGCGCGACTATCCGTTTTTCGAAGGGCTGCGTTTCGCCGCCCATGCCGGCTCGCGCATCATGGGGTTTGCCTTCCTGCTCCTGTCCATCCTGGCGGCGAGCCAGCGCCGCACCATTCTCGGCCTCGGGGCGAAGCCGTGGCTGTTCCTTTTTCTCGGCCTGCTGCTGGGCCCCGGCCTGGTCGCCAATGCGATCTTCAAGGACCACTGGGGCCGGGCGCGGCCGCGCGATATCGTCGAATTCGCCGGCACGTCGCAATTCACCCCGGCGCTGGTGCCCGCCGCCGAATGCCACCGCAACTGCTCCTTCGTGTCGGGCGACGGGGCTTTCGGTTTTTTTCTTCCGGCGTTTGCCTATGTCGTGCCGATCTCGCGCTCGCGTCGCCTGTTCTGGCTCGGCATGGGGCTGGGCGGCGTGTTCAGCGTGGCACGGCTTTTAAGCGGCGCGCATTTTCTCAGCGATATCCTGTTCGCCGGGCTTTTCGTTCAACTGGTTCTGGTACTTCTCTCGCGCCTGATGTTCAGCCCCGAAGAAACCCGGCGGCGATGGCGACGCTGGATGTTTTTGCCAAACGAATCAAGGAACTAGGCAAAAATTTCCCAGTGATTTCGGCGTCTTTTTAGGCTAATTCTTAAACAGTCCTTAAGAGAAAAAGCGGCATCATGAAAGGACGACGAAGGAGTCCCGTTTTATGCCGGATTTACTGCCGAATATTCCCTCCGGCGCCCTGCTTTACCAGCGGGCGGTCAGCAATGCGATCGGCGTGACCGCCGCGAGTTCGAACAGTCTCGGCTATCTCGCCACCGATAAAAGCCAGCTTGAAGTCGTGAGCCAGCTGACGCCGCAGGACAATATCAACATGTTCAATTTTACTTTCCAGAACAGCGGAAAGGTGCATTTCAAGGTCAATACCCTCGATAATAAAGCCGAGGTTCGGGAGATCGGAAG
>JBFWTA010000131.1:0-7139 GCA_050248075.1 Bdellovibrionales bacterium
CCTCGCCGGCAAATAATTCGCCTTCAGCACATTCGCCTTTTTTTACGCCTTCATCGGAACAGGCTTGCGTGCGGGCATAGGCAACAAATACATGTGTTGCGCCGGTAGATTTTTTCAGGCTTTGCACATTGAACGGCGCATATTCGCCGATATCGACTTTGCCGTTTTTATTGCTATCGAACGGCATATCGAAAACAATATTTACCGGCTTGAACTTGCCGTCGAACACGCGAATTCCAGGATTTTTTCCGAAATCGGCCGCATAGATGCGGTCATAAGCGGCGCTTGCCGCCAAACCGAAGAATTTTGCGCCTTCTTTTGACAGGTCGATTACATTGCTGGCGGTGCCGGCGCGGTCAAAAGTGCCGTCGGCTTTCTTGCGCTCCGTCCATGCGGAAATTACACCTCCATCGCTGGCAAAAAGGAACTTGCTGGGCGCGGTGATCGGATCGGCGCCCTCTACCTGCTGCGTAATAATAAAATTTTCCTTGCTGTTGATAAAGACTGTGCTGGTCGCAAATTCGCCTTTCTCGCCCAGCGGCAGCTTGACGATTTTCAGGTCATCCTGATGCAAGGCGCGCAATTTTTCATCCGAGGCGTTCCGCACATCGCCGACATATTCAAAGCTGATGTCACGCGCCGTGATCCAGAAATGCCCTCCGGCCCCTGCCGGCCGGTTGGCAATGCCCCATGCATTGACCAGGCCCTTCTCCAGAATGAGCGGCCGGTATTTCGGGTCACTGGCGACCAGATTCGCCTGCACATATTGGTTAACCGCTTCCTTTGCCGGTGCCTGAGCGGAAAAGGAGATCGCAAGCACCATCGTTGCGGCCACAAGAAACCCAGGATTTATGGGCATAAAAACCTCTTTTTGGCGGGGCTGGGAAATTATCTGCGAATAACTCGCAATTTCGGTTGACGTATCATAAGCGCTTACGTAAGACAAGATTTCCAGATTGCGAATAATTCTTAATATGATGAATGACCGCGACGCCGCAATATGAAAAACCTGTTTAAATCCTGCTGGATCAACGAACACTCAACCGCCATTGCCGCGGCGGTTGCCGTGCATGTCGCAGTTGCCGCATGGGTTTTGCCTTCCGCCGCAACGCCGGTTGAAATGCAGCCTCAGGTTATTCGCATCAGCATGGTCGCTCCTTCGGCGCCGCCACAGGAAGAGGCGCAAGTCAAAACCGAAGTCGCCCCTCCCCCCGCGCCAGTCGCACCGCCTAAACCGGAAGCTCCTAAAGTACAGAAGCGCGTCGAAAGAAAACCGGTCGAGGAAAGGAAAGTTGTCGAACAGCAACCGGTCGCTCCCAGCATACCCACTTCCGGCCTGCAGGCCCCCGACGCCACGGAAAAGGCCGCTGCGCGTACGGATCCGATCTACAACGCCGCCTATCTTAACAACCCGGCGCCCGTTTATCCGCCCCCGGCGCGCAAGCGCGGCATTCAGGGCAAAGTCATGCTGGAAGTCGCCGTCTCGGCCAAAGGCGATGCGCGCCAGGTCGAGGTCGCCCGTTCCAGTGGCTCCGAACTTCTGGACGATGCCGCGCTCGACGCCGTGCGCCGCTGGCATTTTGTCCCCGCACGCCAAGGTTCCGAAGTCATCGAGGCCCGGGTACTGGTGCCGGTCGAATTCAAGCTTAACTAGAGGCAGGATGAATATCGCCAACATTTTCCAGCAGGATAATCCCGTTTTGATCGCCGTTTTCATGCTGCTGATCGCCATGTCGGTCGCCAGCTGGTACATTATTTTCTGGAAAGCGCTCAGCCTTCGGCGCGAACGCAACATCCTCGCCGCCTTCCGCCGGCGCTATGCAAAAATGCCGGACTGGCCCCGTCACGAAATGATTGGCAAGCCGCCTGAAGGCACGACCGGGCTGCTGGTGCGGGAAACCGAACGTCTGTCACTGGTGCTGGCGAATGCCGATACGTCTGAACGCCGCGAAATCCTTTCCCTGCATCTTGTTCAGGCGCTCGACATCGCCAAAGTACGGCTGGATAAAGGCCTCACCGTTCTCGCATCGGTTGGCAGTTCGTCGCCGTTTATCGGTTTGTTCGGCACTGTGTGGGGTATTTATGGTGCGCTGATCAAGATTTCGGCCGAGGGCAATGCCGGGTTGAATGTCGTCGCCGGCCCCATGGGCGAAGCGTTGGTAGCCACCGCTATCGGTCTTTTTGCCGCCATTCCCGCCGTGCTCGCTTATAATGGTTTTGTGCGTCAGAACCGCCTGCTTGTTCAGGACCTGCGCCATATCGCCGAGCAGCTTTCTTTCTACCTTCCGCTTGCCCCCGCCAGCCGCAACCAATCCGAGCCTGTACGCCTCGTCAAGGATGTCCGCTAATGGCAATGGGCGCTTTCGACCGTGAAGACCTGCATGCGCCGATGGCGGATATCAACACCACACCGCTGGTGGATGTCATGCTTGTGCTTCTGGTGATTTTTCTTGTCACCGCACCGATGCTGACCCATGCCGTGAAACTGGAACTGCCGCGCGAGACAACACAAGCCGTCAGGGATCAAAAAGCCATCACCCTTTCGATCGACGCCGGCGGACAATATTTCTGGGATGCCACGCCAGTATCGGATGCTGATCTCCAGCAACGTTTGCACACCGCCGCCACGGCGGGCGCCGCGGACCAGCCCGTTCATATTCGTGCCGATTCATCCGCGTCCTACGGCAAGATAAGTCATGTGCTTGCCCTGGCCGCAAAATTCGGGCTGACGAATATCGGCTTTATTACGCAGCCCGACCAACCATAAAAACAGAAGGATTCCGAAATGCTTGCAAAGAAAGCACGCGCTCAATTACAAGTTGCAATTAATAATTGCTTGCATCTTAAGCTCACGTCTTTCCTTATGATGACGACGGTGCTGAGCAGCACCCCCTTTGCCGTTCGCGCACAGAACGCCGAAGCACCGGCCCAGCAGTTGCCCACCGTAACGGTTGAAAGCGACCGGGCCGCCAGCGACGGCTATCAAGTGACCGAACCGTCGCTTTACAAGCTTACCGGCCCGCTGGTCGACACGCCGATCTCGATTACGCCCATCTCACGCGAATTGATGGATGATCAGGGAACCACCACCGTCACCGACGCCCTGCGTAACGTTCCGGGTGTCAGCATCGCCGCGGGCGAAGGCGGCAATCAGGGCAACAGCCTCACGATCCGCGGTTTCAGCGCGCGATCCGATTTTTTTCTCGACGGCATGCGCGACTTCGGCAGCTATTATCGCGATCCATTCAACATGGAATCCATCGAAGTGCTCAAGGGGCCGGACTCCCTGCTCTTCGGCCGCGGCTCGACCGGCGGCGTCGTGAACCAGGTTTCAAAACAGCCGGAACTCTATGACGAAAACACCGGCACCTTCGCCTTCGGCAGCGACCTTACACGCCGCGCCACGGCCGATATCAACAAAAAAGTCGACGAGCATACCGCCATCCGTTTTAATGCGATGGGCCAGGACGGCAATGTTGCAGGACGCGACGGCGTCGAAAACTCCCGTTATGGCCTGGCGCCATCAATTGCATTCGGCATCGGCACGCCAACACGGCTGACGGTCGACTATTTTCATCAATCCGAAAGCGACATCCCCGATTACGGCTTGCCATGGTTTTACAACCGTCCGGCCCATGTCGATCGCGAAAATTTTTACGGCTTTGCCGAACATGATCAGGACTATTTAAAAACGGATGCCGATATCGGCACGGCTAAGTTCGAGCATGATTTCAACACTAACTACACAATCCGCAACCAGCTGCGTCTTGCCGCCTATAACCGCAGCGTGCGCATTACGGAGCCGCGCATCCCCGCCACCCCCAGCACGACCCCGCTGGACACGATCACCGTAACACGGAATGAGATAACCGCCGAAAGCACAGAAACCTATATAGGCAATCAGACCGACCTTACCAGCCGGTTCGCGACAGGCGATATTAAACATACGCTGGTTACGGGCCTTGAATTCGCGCATGAAACATCGACGCCGACGCGATACAGCTGGGCCGGCGTCCCCGGCACCAATCTGGTCGACCCCAGCTGGGGCGACCAGTTTACCGGCACGCGCACCGAAACATCTCATGTCGATGCGAATGCGGATTCCGTCGCCCTGTATGCCATCGACACCCTGTCGCTCGATGAGCATTGGGACCTGATCGGCGGCGCACGGTGGGATTATGTCGAATCCTATTACGACCAGACTGTGCTTCCCGTTTCGCATTTCACGCGCACGGATTCCATGCCGAGCTGGCGCGCGGGCATCGTTTACAAGCCCGTTGAGAACGGCAGCATTTATTTCTCCTCCGGCACGTCGTTCAATCCGTCGGTCGAGCAACTGTCGCTTTCCGCCGCCAATGCCGATGCGCCGCCGGAAGAAAGCATCGCCTTCGAACTCGGAACCAAGTGGGAATTGTTCGACAAGCGCCTGCTCGCGAATTTCGCGGTTTTCCGCGATGAAAAAACCAATGCGCGCACGCAGGACCCGGCCAACCCCCTGCTCAACGTCGTGTCGGGCGATCAGCGCGTAGATGGTTTCGAGATAGGCGCCACCGGCCATATTACCGACAAATGGCAGGTCGCGGCAGGATACGCTTTCATGTCGACCAAGGTCGTCAAGTCCAATAACCCTGCCGAGCAAGGGAACCAGCTTGCCAACGCGCCAAAACATACTTTTAACCTGTTCTCGACCTACATACTGCCCTGGCAAAATCTCGAAGTCGGCGGCGGCATGAATGCCGTTTCGTCGCGCAATTCCAGCACGACACCCGACGCAACGAGCGGCGTGATGGAAACGGCGCCCGGTTACGTGACGTTCGACGCCATGGCCAAGCTGCCGATCACGGAAAGGGTCGCCTTGCAGCTGAATGTCTACAACCTTCTGGACAAGTATTATTTCGACCAGATTCATCCTGGCCATGTGGTGCCGGGCCCCGCGCGAACCGTCCTGTTGACGACCAGCGTGAAGTTCTGACACAAAGGTTGTCATGCTTCTGCAAATTCCCGGCGTACTGAGCACCGAACAGGTAGGGCGGGTACGGCAGCTTCTTGACGGTGCTGAATGGACCGACGGCCGCGTTACCGCCGGCTACCAATCGGCCAGGGTAAAGAATAACGAGCAGTTGCCGGAGGACCATCCGGTTGCCCGGCAGCTTGGCGACATGATCACCTCAGCGCTCGCGCGCAATGCGATGTTCATGTCCGCCGCCTTGCCCTTGCGCATTTTTCCACCGCTTTTTAACCGCTACGGCGAAGGCAAGTCTTTTGGCATGCATATCGACAATGCCATACGCCAGGCCAAGGACACTCCGCATCGCGTGCGTACCGATCTGTCCGCGACCCTGTTTTTCAGCAATCCGGACGAGTATGACGGCGGCGAGCTGATGGTGGAGGACACCTACGGCACACATAGCGTCAAATTGCCTGCCGGCAGCATGATCCTTTACCCCTCCAGCAGCATGCACCGCGTGGAACCAATTACACGCGGCGCGCGTGTGGCATCGTTTTTCTGGATTCAAAGCATGGTACGCAGCGACGAAGACCGCGCGCTTTTATTCGATCTCGACAACTCCATCCAGGCCTTTGCCCGCGAACTGCCCGACCATCCGGCGTCGGTACGGATCATGGGCGTATACCACAACCTGCTCCGGCGCTGGGCAGAAACGTAATGCGCGAAATCATTCATAAAATCCATCTCTGGGCAGGCCTGGCTGTTTGTCTGCCGCTTGTTTTGCTTGGTTTGACAGGAAGCATTCTGGTTTTCGACCACGAGATAGAAGATCTTTTTGCCGCTCCGCACGCTCTCGCCGCCGGCACGCCGCACAGCGTCGAAGAAATTCTCAATGCCGCGCGGAAAGCCGCGCCGGAAGGTTTCACACCGACAATGTTTCGTCCCGGCACCGGCGAAAAGCCGGCAACCGTCTTTCTGACCGGCCGTCCGCGCGGCAAAGGACTGCTTAAATCCGGCGAAGCCGGGCCTCGCATGCAGGTGGCCGTCGATCCCGCCTCGCTGACGGTAACGCCAAAGCCGCCCGGATTCATGCGGCAGATATTGCAGTTCCACAGCAGCCTGCTGCTGCGCGAATATGGCGGGCGCAGCGTTGTGGGCTGGTTTGGCGCCGCTATGCTCGTCTTCGGCATTACCGGCGTCGTCTTGTGGTGGCCGCGCCCCGGCCAATGGCGCACCGCCTTTATCTTAAGGCCCGGCAGCAGGGGATGGCTGTTTCACCGCGAACTCCACGGCGCCGTCGGCATATGGAGCCTGCTTGTTCTGATCGTGGTAACCGCCAGCGGCGTATACCTCGCCTTCCCGCGCACGATGGACGCCGTCATGACCGGCACGCTGGGCACCCGCGATCTGCGCGCTCCTCCGGCAATTGAAATCGTGCCCGACAAGACCATAACACTGCTTAATGCCGATGAGGCCATCGACATGGCGCGAAAAACCATACCCGAAGCCCGCCTTTCCGCCCTGACGATTCCCGCCAAACCCAGCCAGCCCTATCGCATATCGCTGCTCTACCGGAATGCCGATGACGGCACACCGCCGGTCAATGTTTTTATCGATCCGTGGAAAAGACAGATTATCGAAATCCGCGATCCGCGCGATTATTCACCCGCCGAGACCGTCATGGCCTGGACCCACGCCGTCCATGCCGGCCATGCATGGGGCTGGACCTGGCGCATGCTGGTTTTTATGTCGGGCTTGCTTCCGCTGTTATTCAGCATAACAGGGATATCGATGTGGGCGATTAAACGGCGCTGACTATTTTACATACAGCGCAGGAAATTCTTTTTTCAGCCTTGCCAGCTTCGGCAGATCGTGAGCGACTACATAGCCGCTCTCCGGATGCCGCTCTACATAATCCTGATGATGCGGCTCGGCAGCATAAAAAGCCTTGAGCGCCTCCACCTTCGTCACGATCGGCTTCGGAAAAACCAGTTTTGCCCCCAGTTGCGCGATATAGGCATTGGCGATTTCTTCCTGCTGCGGCGTGGCAAAGAAAATGGCTGAACGGTACTGCGTGCCAACATCCGGCCCCTGCCGGTTCAATTGCGTCGGATCATGCGATACGGCAAAAAATACGCGCAACAACTGGCCTGGCGTGATCTTTGAAGGATCGTAAGTTACCTTCACCGCC
>JBFWTA010000132.1:0-7075 GCA_050248075.1 Bdellovibrionales bacterium
ATTGGCATACAGCCCGACCAGATCAAAAACATCTTCGGCAAATTTATCCAGGCCGACAGTTCGATGACGCGCAAATTCGGTGGTACCGGTCTAGGACTTGCCATCAGCAAGAGACTGGCCGAAGCCATGGGCGGAACCATCCGCGTAAGCAGCACTTACGGCGTGGGTTCCTGCTTCAGGATCAATGTGCGTCTTCCAATCGAAAAAGAAGCAAAGATCATATATCCTTATTTCGGTGCCGCTACATCCGGCAATATGCATCCGGCACCGCAACCTGCCGTCATGTCGGCGACCGGAAGAAGCACATAAACAGGCCGCCACAGGTAATCGCCCACGCTATCATTGTCCTGCGATCATGGCCGATGGTCATCATAAATTCCTGGAGGCGGGTATAGCGATTTCGCCCCAAGGGGCCGCACTTGCCTCGCGAGTGGGGCTATGGGGTTGGTAATGATGCGGTCTATGCCCCGCGCAAGACTGCCCTTCATGAAGGACAAGCGTTAAAAACGATGCAAAATCTTACATTATCTTGGCAATAAATGACTATTAACCTTGACGCGGGGCGTCCATGGCTCTGGTATGCCGGACGCCACGGCTTATCCTTGTTTTCGTTCGCGCCTGCAGCAACCGATTTTAAGCAATAACTAAGCAATTATTGACCTCCTGTCTTGGCGGGGCTACTTTGCCGTTCGTTAACGGGACTGGGATAAAAAGGTTTCGCGCCGTTCCATAACCATCAGGGAACGCGCCTATATATAATGCAAATTGCGGGGGCTGAATCGCTATGGGACGGGGCTTGAGCAAAAAGAAGACGACCGGCGTTGCTGATAAAAATAGCCCCGGACAAAAGACCGATTCCAATGACAGGACAGTCGGCAAGAAACGCAACGATAAATCTTCCTCGACTTCCACGCCGCGTTTAAATTCCGCTCCTGCCAAGTTTACCGAATTATTCTATGCTCATGTCATGAAGGCCGATCTTGCTCTCTTTTCCGAGCAGGACCGCCAGCGCATGGCGGCTTCGGTCTGGCATCTCGCGCAAAAGCGCAAGCCGCGGACGCTCAATCTGCGTCTCTTCAATCCCTCGCCGGTCAAGGATGGCTGGACAGTCGACCACACGGTTCTGGAAACCGTCAATGACGACATGCCATTTCTTGTCGATTCCATAACCGGCGAATTACAGCGCCGGGGTCTCAGCATCCACCTCGTCATTCATCCCGTCATGCAGTTGCGACGCAATGCGCAGGGTGAATTGCTTGATGTCATTGAAAGCGGCAGCAAGCCGGCAGAAGGCTCGCCGGGCGTCGGCCTCGTTCAGGCTGAATCTCTTATGCATATTCAGTTCGATCATGTGCTCGATCCGGATATCCTGCGGGAAATCGAAGCCGATATCCGTGACGTGCTGAGCGATGTGCGCGCTGCCGTTGAAGACTGGCCGGCCATGCGCAAGCGCATGGCCGAAGCCACGGAAAATGCCGAAGCCTCAAGGAACCAGGAATCCGCCGATGAAAACACGGCCGAAGCCCGTGAATTCATGCGCTGGCTCGATGACAACAACTTCACCTATCTCGGCTATCGTGATATCGACCTGGTGCAGGAAAACGGTAAGCTGGTCGCCATCAAGGTCGATGCGAAAAGCGGCCTTGGCGTATTGCGCAATCCGGAAATTCGCGCTTTCGGCGGGCTTCGTGATGCGAATACCAAGTCTTCGCAGATACAAAACTATGTGCGTCAAAATCATTTACTGGTGGTAAGCAAGACCAACCTGCGTTCCCGTGTGCATCGTAACGTAACGATGGATGCGATTTTTGTGCGCCGCTTCGATAAAGCCGGCGACATCGTCGGTGAACGCCTGTTTGTTGGCCTCTTCACGTCCCAATCCTATTCGCAGCGCCCCCGCGAAATTCCCTTTTTGCGCCGCAAGATCCGCCGTGTCACGGAGCGCGCCGGCCTTGATCCGCGCGGCCATGATGGCAAGGCGCTGATTCATATTCTCGATAATTATCCGCAGGATGAGTTGTTCCAGATCAGCGAGGATGAGCTTTACCGCCACAGCCTCGGCATCCTGCAATTGCAGGACCGCGCCCGCGTTGCGCTGTTTTTGCGGTATGATCCGTTCGGCCGTTTCGCGACATGCCTTATTTACGTGCCGCGCGATCGCTATGATTCCATTCTGCGCGGCCGGATCCAGAAATATCTGGAAAACGCTCTCGGCGGCCGCGCCGACGATCCGAATGTGCGGATTGATAATGGCCCCCTTGCACGCGCTTTTATCACCATCCACCTGAATCCGTCGTCTCCGCGTCCCGACATCGAAAAGCTGGAAGATGAATTGCGAGATCTGTGCCGCGCCTGGCCCGATCGCTTGCGCGACTGCTTGGTCGCAGAACATGGCGAGGCTTCCGCGCTGGCGCTGCTGCGTCGCTATGGCGAAGCTTTTCCTACCGCCTATCGCGATGTGGTGCCGCCCGCCGCTGCGGTTCGCGATATTTATAACTTGGAACGCACCAAGTTGCTCGCGCCGGAAGATTTGACGGTCGATATTTCGCCGGCTGACGAAAGCGGCCTGTTGCATCTCAAGCTTTTCCGTGTCGGCCAGCCTATCCTGCTCTCCGAAGCCTTGCCGGTTGTCGAGAATATGGGCCTTAAGATCGAATACACAGGTGGCCCCTACGAAGTGCGTCCGCAGGAAAGCGAGAGAGGGATATACATTCACGAATTCGTCGGCCGTCCGGCGAATACCTGCATTGTCGATTTCAGCCGCAGCAAACCGGCTTTTGAGGAAAATCTGCTTAAGGTCTGGTCCGGCGAATGCGAAAGCGATATGTTCAACGGTCTTTCGCTGTGTGCGGGGCTGGGATGGCGCGAGGTTCGTGCGTTGCGGGCCATGGCACGCTACCTGCGTCAATTACGCATTCCCTATAGCCATGAAATGATCGCGCAGACTTTTCTGTCGCATCCGCATGTCGCGCAGGCCATATACGCGCTGTTCTTTGCACGCCACGATCCGGACCTCAAAGGTAATCGTGCCGCCCGCTGCGCCGAAATCGAAACCCGCATTATGGAGGCGCTGGGCAAGGTTGAGGCGATCGAGGAAGACCGCATCATCCGCCGCTATGTCAATCTGGTTCAGGCTTCGCTGCGCACAAATTTCTTCCAGCGCCAGCAGGACGGCAGCCCGAAATCTTACCTGTCGATCAAGTTCGACAGTCGTGCCGTGGAGTTCATGCCGCTGCCAAAGCCATTGTATGAAATTTTTGTCTACAGCCCGCAGGTCGAAGCTGTGCATTTGCGCGGCGGCAAGGTGGCCCGCGGCGGTATCCGCTGGTCCGACCGCCGTGATGATTTCCGCAACGAAATCCTGGGACTCATGAAGGCCCAGATGGTGAAAAACAGCGTTATCGTGCCGGTCGGCTCGAAGGGCGGTTTTATCGTCAAGCGCCCGCCGGCCGAGGCCGATAAATTCCTCGCCGAAGGCATTGCCTGCTACCGCGTCATGATGTGCGGCATGCTCGACATCACCGACAACCGCAGCAACGGCAAGATCATTCCGCCCGAACGCGTGGTGCGCCATGACGCCGATGATCCTTATCTGGTGGTCGCGGCCGACAAGGGTACCGCCAAATTTTCCGACATCGCCAACGGCATATCGCAGGAATACGGATTTTGGCTCGACGACGCATTCGCCTCCGGCGGTTCGGCAGGTTACGACCATAAAGGCATGGGCATCACCGCACGGGGTGCCTGGGAATCCGTCAAGCGCCATTTCCGCGAAATCGGCCGGGACATCCAGAATCAGGATTTTACCTGCGTCGGCGTCGGCGACATGTCGGGCGACGTGTTCGGTAACGCCATGCTGTTGTCGAAACATACCCGCCTTTTGGGCGCCTTCGACCATCGCCACATCTTTCTCGATCCGGATCCGGACGCAGCCGAAAGTTATGCCGAGCGCCAGCGCATGTTCAATTTACCGCGCAGCAGCTGGGCCGACTATGATCGCAAGAAAATCTCCAAAGGCGGCGGCGTTTTTCCTCGTTCGGAAAAGAGTATCAAGCTTACCCCGGAAATCAAGAAAGCTTTTGCTATTACCGCCGACAGCCTCGCACCGAGCGAACTTATGACGGCCATGCTTAAGTCAAAGGTCGATCTGCTCTATTTCGGTGGTATCGGCACCTACATCAAAGCCGGCAACGAAACGCATGAAGAAGTTGGCGATCGCGCCAACGAAGCTTTGCGTATCGACGGCAGCGATGTCGGTGCGCTGATCGTCGGAGAAGGCGCCAATCTTGGCATGACTCAGCGCGGTCGTATCGAATATGCCCTCAAGGGGGGGCGCCTCAACACTGATGCCATTGACAATTCGGCCGGCGTCGATACATCCGATCATGAAGTGAACATCAAGATTCTGCTGCGCAAGGTAGTCGACAAGGGAACGCTGTCGCTCGACGCCCGCAACAGGCTTCTGGCCAGCATGACCGACGAAGTCGGAAAACTCGTGCTGCGCGACAATTACATGCAGACCCAGGCTCTTTCCGTTGCCGAAGCCCGCGCGCCGGAATTGCTCGGCCTGCATGTTCGCAGCATGCACGCGCTCGAAAAAATAGGTTTGCTGAACCGCGATGTCGAATTCCTGCCGCACAGCCCCGAAATTGCCGAACGTCAGCGTAATGGAAAAGGTCTTACGCGTCCCGAGCTGGCCGTCCTGTTGTCCTACAGCAAGATCTGGCTCTACGATAAATTGCTGGATTCCAGCCTGCCGGATGACGAATTTCTGCAGGATGATCTCGTGCATTATTTTCCGACAGCCCTGCGCGAGAAATACGCCAGGGATATCGCGCAGCATCAGCTGCGCCGTGAAATAATCGCCACGGTCCTTACTAACAGCCTCATTAACCGTGTCGGCAGCCATTTCATGTTCGACATGGACGAACGTACGGGCAAGAAACCTGAGGATGTCGCGCGCGCTTATATCGTAGCGCGCGAAGCCTTCGATTTGCGCAATGTATGGGATGCCATTGAACGGCTCGATAACAAGGTGCCCGCCAAAGTGCAGATCGAGATGCTGCTGGCGGTCAATGAAACGCTAGGCTATGCCGTTCAGTGGTTCCTGAATGAAGTCAAGTTGTCATCCAGGATAGCGCCTGTCATAGACAGCTATAAGAAGGGCATCGAACAGCTTTCCGTCTGGCTTGCCTCCAAGCCGTCCGAAGTGAATGGCCGCTGCAAGAAAGTTCAGGCTGATCTGATTGCCCAGGGCATTCCGGCGCAGCTGGCGGGCCGTATTGCACATATGGCGTTGCTCGGGACCGCGCTCGATCTTACCAAGCTGGCCTCGGAATCGAAGATCGGCATCGATAAGGCTGCCGTAATTTTCTTCGGCCTGGGTCAGCGTCTGGGCCTTGATTGGCTTATCGAGCGTGCCCGTTCGTTTGTTGCCGAAACTCCGTGGCAGCGGGAAGCCGTTGCCGTGATCATCGAAGATCTTTCGGCCAGCCAGCGCGACCTTACGGGGCACGTCGTCGGCAGGGGCAAGAAAGGCTCTGGCGATCTTGCGGGTTGGCTTGCGCAGAATGCCCAGCGTATCGAGCATTACAACAATCTGCTTGCCGAATGGCGCAATGTGGGAGCCGTCGATATTGCGATGCTTACGCTGGCCAGCCGTCAGCTCGCAGCGTTGCTCGATTAGCAATTGGATGCCGCAGAGAAGCTTTGCAACTTCGAACTGTTCCGCTTAACCTGAGAGTCGTTGTCGTCTCAGATTGAGAATCTATCTTGGCCGCACCGCTTCGCGATCTGTTTCCTCCGCTCGAGCCCTACACCAGGGGCATGCTTAATGCAGGCGATATTCACACACTTTACTGGGAAGAATGCGGTGACCCGAATGGCGTTCCGGTGGTCTTCCTGCACGGCGGACCCGGTGCCGGAGCCACACCCGCGCATCGCCGTTTTTTCGATCCTTCCGCATGGCGCATTATTATTTTCGATCAGCGCGGTGCAGGCCGCTCACAGCCACTCGGCGAAACCCGCGACAACACCACCGACCTGCTGATCGAGGATATCGAAAAACTGCGCCGGGAAAGGGGTATCGAACGCTGGCATGTGTTTGGCGGTTCCTGGGGCAGTACCCTCGCCATTGCCTATGCCGAGGCCTATCCGGAACGTTGTATGGGGCTGATGCTGCGCGGCATATGCCTTATGCAGAAATATGAAATTGACTGGTTTCTTTATGGTATCCGCATGTTTTTTCCGGAAGCGTGGGAAACGTTCGCCTTATTTGTGCCGTCCGCCGAACGTCACGACTTGCTTTCCGCCTATTGCCGTATCTTCGAAGGAAGCGACGAAAAGCGCAAACGCGAAGCAATTCGTGTCTGGGCGCAGTATGAAAGCCAGTGTTCGGTTTTGTTGCCGGCTCATGACCCCGGTCCCATGCTGGCGCCGACCGATGAGCGACACCATACCGGCCTTGCTCTAATGGAAGCGCATTATTTCAAGAACAATCTGTTCACGCCCGACACCAGGCTTCTTGACAATATCGACCGCATTCGCCGAATACCGGGCTTCATCGTACAGGGCCGTTACGATGCCGTTTGTCCCATCGTCACCGCCAACGAACTGCATCGCCGCTGGCCGGAGGCCGAATACCGCATCATTCCCGACGCCGGCCATTCGGCTCTCGAGCCCGGCATCCGTTCTGCGCTTATTGATGCGACGGAAAAGTTCAAACTGATACGAGATTAAAATCCCTCGCGCGCAATATCCCTAGCGAAATAAGTAAGGATCATGTCCGCACCCGCGCGCTTGATCGCGCCCAGTGTCTCGCGCACGACGCGTTTTTCGTCCAGCGCGCCGGCAGCGGCCGCGAATTTGATCATCGCGTATTCGCCGCTCACCTGATAGGCTGCCAGCGGTAGAAAACTGTTTTCACGGATGCGCGTCAGCACATCGAGATAGGGCAGGGCCGGTTTCACCATCAGAATGTCAGCGCCTTCCGTTTCGTCAAGGATCGATTCCCTAAGCGCCTCGCGGCCATTCATCGGGTCCATCTGATAGGCCTTGCGATCCCCCTTAAGTTCGC
>JBFWTA010000133.1:0-7068 GCA_050248075.1 Bdellovibrionales bacterium
GGTAAAAGCCCGCGCTGGGAACATGCCACGTCATCTCGCCGTCGCCATAGCCGTCGGCGTCGAATGCAAATCTGCCCGCGCCGCGCTGCATGCCGGATACTGCCCACCGGCTTTCGATCAAGTAGGGTGCGCTGTCGTCGGGCTGAATGTAATATCGCGCATCGTCGCGGAGCACGACGACCGGCTGCTGAACATCCTCGTCCAGATGCACATAGAGACTGCCCTGGTGGCGCCGCTGGCCGATCACGCCTTTGGACCGCTGCAGGTCGACGGCCTTGAGGCTGGACTTGTCGAAGCGAAGGGTTTGCAGGTCGCCCCGCTTTTCGACGCGCCAGGCATTCGGGCCGAGCGAGACGATCTGGGTATCGTAGAAACCTTCGGCGATCCGGGTGTATTTGCCGGTCGTGATGGGGGCAATGTTCAGCGTGCGCGCATAGTTGAGATTGCCGAGCAGGGCGGCGAGAGCGGATTCTTTTTCGCCCGAATACATATGATAATAGATACTGAATGCGCTGAGCCGCATCGGCGTTTCCGTGTTGTCGACGGTTTTCCTCAGATATTTAAACGCGTGGAAATTATCCATCCAGAGGTCGGTATAGGTGTTTTCGTTGCTGGTTGAATTGTAAATCTGCAATTGCTTGCCGACCTGGCGGCCGAAGGGAGCCACCGAAGCATAGGCGGGATATTCGGGATCGAAACGGGTATCGCCGCCGTTGATATTCTGCAGCTTCGTCTCGCGGGCAAGACGAATGGGCTCTTCCCACGGCATGCAATCGCCCGACCAGGCAAGTATCTCGATCTTTTTGCCTTTCGGCAGGAGCGAGTTCATGAACTTGACCGAGCCGCCGATTTCCTTATGCAGGTCGAAGGGCTCGAACGCATAGGCGCGCGGAACCGTAAATTCGGTGGGCAGGCCGGCGGTTTTACCTTTCAACTCGGCCAGGCCGCCTTCAGGCTGCCAGGTGGGCGTTTTATAAAGACGCAGATACGGAATTTCCGTTTTCACATCGCCGTTTTCGAAGAAGTCCCAATAGAAAGGATGGCTGTATGTATGCGTGCCGGCTTCGACCTGCGGAAGGGCGAACAGGTCGCGCGCGATCTTTCGGCTCGTTTCCGAACCCGCCCATTCCGGGTCGACATCGCCGGCAATGGGGGCGACCATGACGGGCAAATCGGGATAGGGCTTGATCGCTTTTTCATAAATGACTTGCGCCGAAAGAATATTCTTGCCGCGATATTCCTCGAGCTGGGTTACGTTGTTCCAGCCGTCGCCGTCGATGTTGCTGTAATAAATGCGACGTCCGCCCAGCGTAGTGGGGTCGGGCTTCGGCAGGTCGTCGGTGCCGTAGGCCAGGCGAAAAAATTCAAACGGGTTGATCAGCCATTGGGTGATATCGGAATCCCCGCGCTTGCTGGTGCGTATGGCGTAATCGGCATCGAGATAACCGCCGTTGGGGCCGGTCACTATGAGCGCGCTGTCGTCGGCCGGACCGCCATTCACGCGATGGGCGATGAGATGCGCCTGCGCCTGGCTTCCATAAAGCTGCATGGTTTCGTAGGACGGACGGATCCAGTCATAGGGCGATTGGGTCAGAAACATGGATGGAGTCAGATATTCGTAGGTCACGTCGAAAGGCTGGCCGGTCCAGCGGCCGGGCATTTTGACGCCGATCTTTGCCAGAAAACGCGCGGCCAGCGCGGAGATCGTATAATGCTTCGCGTCGTCCGGCACGCCGAGCGACCCGACGATCACGAATTTTTTGCCCGCGTTGACCGTATCGAGCGCCCACTTAAGATAAGTCTCGGCGTCGTCATAGGTATCGCCGTAGAACCATGTGATCACGCCGCGCACATCCTTGCGCTTGGTCAGGTCGGGCAGGGGCTGGTGATAATCGTGATACTCCACGGTAAGGCCGAGATGATTGAGCGGCATTTCGGCGACCGTATGCGCGAAGGAATTCTGGATTTCGCCGCCTTCATACAGAGCGATGATGACGCGCGGAATGATTTCTTCCGCGGCCGCGGCGCTGCGGCAGGTGCCGGCCGTGATGCCGAGGATCAGGGCAAAAAGAACAAGCCAAAAACGCATTAGGGGGTACCCGGCTCTTCGATGATTTTGTCGAGGCCGATCGTCGCCACATAGGGAATGAACCCGTTGGCACGTTCGACGCGGTAGATTTCCTTCGCCGCGCTGCGGTCCGACGGGGCGGCGTAATCGAGCGTATATATTTTCAGCTTCGGATGCTTCTTTTTGATGCCCTGCAATATTTGCAGCTGCGCCTGATAATCGGCATCCGGGACCAGTTTGTATTCCTTTTTGCCGAAATCGTAACCGGCGTAAAGAGATTCGGCCATCTCCATGTCGATCAGCGGGGCGACCTTGGGCAATATGCCGTAGGCCCGGTTCATCATGATCTTGATGGACGGATAGTGCATGCGTATGGCCTGCACCATGTGAAGAGCCGCGTCTCGCATGCCTGCATATTTTTCGCGGTTCTGCTCCTCGAGCGCGAGAGGATTGTCGAGCGTATCGAGAAACAGGCCGTCGAAGCCCTGGCGGAGAATGGACGGAATGAGATCTTCCAGGACGATTTTCGCCCATAGCGGATCGCGCATGTCTACGTAATAGCTTCCTTTCCAGTTCGGATTTTCCTGGAGGATCAGGTTGCGTTCCTTGAGCAGCGCGTAGGAACGGCTGTTCTTGTCGACCTCACCGAGCGTCAGGTAACCCAGAATTACCTTGTCTTCTTCCTTGAGGGGCAGCAGGTCGGGATGATGCGTGCTGTCGAGCACGACGAGCTGATACGGCTTGAACTGGGTCAGCGGCGCCGTGTCGGCGTAATAGACAACGAAACGTTCCCTGGATTTGTCTTTTTCGTTTTCCAGGGCAAAAGTTGCCGCAGGCATCATGAACATGACTGCTGCAAGAACGAGGCAAGCGCGACGCATAAGTAATTCTCCCGGCGGCATACGGTGATGACTCGAAAAGCGAATTTTCCTGGTTAATGTACGCGCTTGTTGCGTCATTGCGGCCGCGAAACCCGTCGCCGACCGTCACGTGGCAGTAAGCGAGAGGGAAAATAAGCGGAGCGCGCGCCGGCAACAACTCTTTTTATTATTTGCGATGCAGAAATCGGCGGCATGACGGGATTAACCATGATTGTGGCAGGGCCGGGAAACGGACGCATGGAATTAACCATAATGGAGTACCGAAAATTTTCCGCGGTACGAAATGCCGCGCGGCGCAAAACCGTTAATCCGTTACCGCAACGAATTTCTTAAAGTAATACATTAAGAAGATGTCGAGTAAAAACCGCGAATTTTCTTTTATTTGCGGGTTTTTATGTGTATCCACACATGGACTTTTTATGCAAAAAAGTCCGATTTGTTGGATGAATCCAGCACAACAATTTTTGTGTAATGAGCCGCTTGAGGCGGTCGGGCGGAATATTTTTCCGCCGTTGTAAACGGCTTACATCGAGAGAGGATAATATGTCGGGTGAGGTCAAGACGGTAAAGCATTTTCTCGTGACCGGCGGCGCCGGTTTCATCGGTTCGCATCTTGTCGATGCGCTGATTGCCAAAAATCACCGCGTCACGGTTCTGGACGACTTGTCCACCGGCAAGCGCGAGAATGTGAATTCGGAAGCCCGGCTTGTTGTCGGCGACACGACTGATTACGAAACCGTCGCCCGCGCATTCGAAGGCATCGACGGATGCTTCCATCTCGCCGCCGTCGCGTCGGTCGAGAAGTCGGTGCAGGAATGGGTGCGCACGCATTCGGTCAACATCACTTCCACCGTGAACATTTTCCAGGCCGCGAGCAAAGTTAACAAGGTGCCGGTGGTTTATACGTCTTCCGCCGCCGTCTATGGCGACGCGACCGCCATTCCGATCAGCGAGGATGCAGAAAAATATCCACTGACCGCCTATGGCGTCGATAAATACGCCTGCGACCTGCATGCCAATGTCGCCTGGAGCGTGCATGGCATTCCCAATATCGGCATGCGTCCGTTCAACGTCTATGGTCCGCGCCAGGATCCGGGCTCGCCCTATTCCGGCGTGATTTCGATTTTCTTCGATCGCATGCGCCAGGGCAAGCCCATCACGATCTTCGGCGACGGCGGCCAGATGCGCGATTTCGTGTTCGTGCGCGACGCCGTGCGCGCCTTCATGGCGGCCATGGTAAAGCTCATGGAAGAACCGGCCGGCCATGACGAAATCAACATCTGCACCGGACGCCCGACCTCGATCCAGAGCCTCGCCGATACCATTGCCGCGCTCGTTAACTATCCGGACCCGTACAACTACGGCCCCGCGCGCACAGGCGACATCCGCATCTCCGTCGGCGATTCCGTCAAGCTCTCGTCAAAACTGAACGTCACGCTGAACACGACACTCACCGAAGGGCTGACGATGATGCTGGGCCGGAGTCAGGTGGATGAGGAACCGGCCGCTGAAATACGAGCTGCCTGATAGAGTTTTGAGCCCCCTGATTATGCTGCTTCATTGCGCGCTGGTCTTCTGACGTTACCGCGTGATTTGGAGCGTCGCGGTGCAATCCTTTGCTTTTTTAAGAGCTCCATACGATCATTCGCATAGACAAAGTCATGTACGGTTGGAGCGTTTGGCTGCGACGTGCCGCGGCGCGCATTAGCGATAATACGGAGAATTCGTGACTCCGTAGGCGTTCGCGGACGATCACCCATCTGTGGGCCACTGTCATTTCCCTCACGGAAAGTACGAATACCGATCTGATCACGGATAAACGTGCCTAGAATATCAAAAGACTGGCTCAACAGTAGTTCGCCGCTGCTCAAAGGCATGGCGAGCCGCGAGATAAGATAATTTCGCCGGGCGAGTTGTGTGCTCTCGTCATCGCCGGGACGGTCGTAGGATTTGGGATCAATGCCTGATATCATGAGCACGAGTGAGGAACCTGCCATGTAATCCCTTATACGCTGTTTTAGGCCTTGAATGACTTTCTGTGTCATTGGCTTGCCTTGTTTGCCGGCTTGTTCCTGACGCCAGGCATAAGTGGCGAGCGGTGAAGTTTTAATTCCGAAACCGATTTCATCTTTATGCTTAGAGAAGGGCGGCAATACGGAAGGCGAAGCTAGTGTTTGTAGGGCTTGAACTGTCAATTCGCCGTTGTCATCGAATGCTTCTGCTACAGCGCCGAACTTTTTTATCACAAACTTCTTAAGTTCCCCGGCGAGAGCAGGTTCTTGGCGGAACCCTTCGTTCAAATGTTTAAGGTCAAGATAAGTACCCAGCCACGCCATGCGCGACCCCATATGCTGCTGGTCTTCAAAAAGAGTGATGGCCCGCATCGCTTCTTGACTCACGGGCTCGGTCGTCTGCCCGTCTTCGCTGCGTGCATATATATTTCGTTTCGTCGCCTGAGAACTGCCAGCCCGAAAAGTACTGCGCGAAGAACCGTTGCCTTCCTTGGCTTCGATATCGTTATTCACGATAGGATCGGCCAGTTCGTGGCAATGTGGACTGTCGTTATGAGCATAGTTGTGTTCATATATATCCTGAGACTTGCGCAAAGCAGCATTAACCAAATTGGTCAGAGCTTCAGATGCTTCGTGGCGATGTGGCGAACGGCCTTCGCGGTGCATGCCTGCCAGCTGCGATCCTTCCGAAAAGATTCGCGTCTCGTTGCGCTTGACGGCTTCCCACGCGCCAAGCTTCGCTGTGTTGTCCCTGCCCTGGGTAGTGACGTCGAAATACACAATACCGCCCAGATGCGCGACGCCATAACTCGAATAATCTTTCAGCTTGGCCGTGCTGGCGCGCTGGCCGTCGTGGTCGGAGCGCAGCAGGCTGCTTCCGTGATAAGGCATGATATTTATCTTTAGGGGTAAATTATCGTTTGCTGATGCAGCCCGGCCTTTCGCTTCCTTATAAAGCGGGAGCGGTGCACCGGGGTGGGGTGCAACGGTATAATCGTTTGCGACTTCGACGCCTGCAAGTTTAAGAGCTTTGACGATGCGCGTGCCGTACTCCTTTATGTAATTTTCCACGTAGCCGGGAAAACCTCGCCACATGGCATCGATATCCTGGCGGGTTGAAACACCGAAGCGCTTAATATTGTCGCTATAGGCGCCTTGCCAATATTGATTGAATCCACGTTCGTATAAATGCCTTGCGGTGGTAGGTGTTGTGACTATCTGCTCGAAAAGATTTTTCCAGTCTTTAAGTGTTTCAGGTCTTTCCACCAGCGGTGTGACATCCAGTGAGGCTGTGCGCCCGGTATTCGGATCGGGGCAGGCTTTCTGCAACATTATGGCTTCCAGATAATGTGCGCCGCTTTCGAATTCCGCAAGAACCATACGCTTGGTATTATGCGGCTGACTTGCGAAGAGCTGCATTAAACGAATGGTATTCAAAGTTTTTTCCTCGACGCTATTAGTGCCTCGTACGGTTTTCTCGTCAACACTCTCGAGGAATATTCTGACCCGGCTGCTGATAACTTCCGAATCTTCGCGATAAAGTTTATCGAGCAGGTTTCGGCGCTGATCGGGATCGAGGCTAAGGTAATCGTATTTTTGTCCGTTTACCGGTATTTGCAGCAAGTGATGGATCATTTTCGAATGTTCTTCGGCGGTCTGACGGTATTCGAGCCGGGCGAAATGCCAGCCGAAGCTGCCGGTCATTTTGCTAAGAAGTAGCGCATCTTCTGCTGCAGGATGCCCGCTTTGGTGTTCTTTAATAAACGCGTCGTTCAAATCAGATTTGAAGGCCTCGATTGAAGTAGCCGGGTCCGCACCTCTGCCCAGCCTTTTCAGTATGCCATTAACGTCGGCCAGCATGTTTGTGTATTGTTGCTGAGAAAGAATTATGTCGTCATCATCAGTTTTATGTTCGAGTAATCGTTCGCGCAGATCATTGAATTTATTTGCCGCGTCAGTTAAGCGATCGAGCCAGACATCGCCATCTTTTGACTTAATTTCTATTCCCTTGTCTTTAAGTTTCGAGAGGCGGTCGGCATATGTGCGGACAATTTGCAGTGAATTTTCGATGCTTTCAAACAATGCATGCTCGGGCTTCTTTTTCATG
>JBFWTA010000134.1:0-7013 GCA_050248075.1 Bdellovibrionales bacterium
ATCGGGACCAAAGGCTAGAGGTTAAAGATTAGGGCCAAGATTTAAAATCGCATCCGGACTTAAACTAGACATTGTTATCAGGAAACAACCTGTTTTTACCAGTATATCTTATTAATTTCATGCGTTGCCAGCCTCAAGCTCCGGGCCATTGGCCTCATGCCTTAACAATCGTCGCCAGTTCGCCCGCCACGTCACTGGCGCCAAGTGAAATGCGTGCATTAAGCATGCGGCTTACAAGGTCGCGCATCTTTTCGCGGTCGTCCCTGGCGGTAAGCTTTTCGCCTTCCTTAACCAAAGACGCGAACTCTTGCTTGTCCGGATACAGGTAGGGTTCGCCGGCAAGACGTTTGTACCAGGTATATATATAATCCGGGTCGCGCCAGGCGATGCTGAAGAACAAGTCGCGCATTTCCGACAGATGCAGATCGGCATCGTCGAAGGCCTCGGACGTATTGTCTTCGATGATCTGCTGCACTTTTTCGACGTGATTGTCGAAACGTTCTTGTTCGGCCTTTTCGGCGTGCGCACGGGCGACGCGGTTAAACACGGCGGTGGTTTTGCCAAGACGGCGCTGTAGCAATGCGCCGCGATGCTTCTTGCCGACGCGGGCGATATCCTGGCGGATGAACCGGGCTTCTTCGGCCACGCGCCGGATAGTTTCCGGATCGTCGGTGGATTCCTCGAGAATTTCGCGCTGTTCGGTCAGGCGCGTGCGCAAAAGCTGGATTTCCGGGCCGCCATCGGGGCCGAGCGCGGCGGCGACATCCCCCCATTCCTCCTCGCCCTGTTTCAAAATTTCGCTCGTGAACTTTGTGCCGCCTTCCTTGTCGAACGATATCTGCCCGGCCTGAGGCGCGTAGAAACGAGGAGCCTTGAGTTCGATCGGCTTGTCACCTTCGCCGATGCGAACGGTGGCCTGAAGGATGCCGCTGTCGCTCATGCGCCAGTTAAAGGCAATCGGATCGCCTTCGCCGACCACCGCGTTTTCCGGCAGATCATCGCCGCTGACGCGGAACAGGCCGATGCAGAGATTGAGGTCGATGCGTTCCGGATATTCAACCTGAAAAAGTTCGAAATTGAGATGGGCGGATTCGCCGGCCTTGAGATCGCGGCCGCTTTTGAAATGAGCGGCGCCGTCGGCGGGCAGGACATCGCCTTTTTTGATTATCGGCAGGAGAATGTTTTCCTGCGCCATCGGATTGTCGAGCGCCTTGACGGCGATTGTTTGCGCCGCCGGGATATTGCCGGCGGAAGCGGCAAGCCGCGTAATCGTCAGCGTCTGGTCATGCTGCGGCAGCTTTTCGCCCTTGTCGTCGAGCACGTGAACGGTGAATTTATGTTCCCCCGTTTCCTTGAGCGGTACCGAAATAGTGAGGCCGTCGGCGAGCGGCAGCCTGCCGGAATCCCAGTTTTTCGACACGATCTGCAGCTGCCGGTTCGGCTGGACCTTGCCTTTGGCATTCAGGACAATCGTCGTCTTGTCGTCGGCCGTGCGCGCCGTGTACTGGAACAAAAGATTAGGTTCGTCCGGCGTTTCGGCGGAAGCCTGTTTCGGTTTGGGCTTGCTGGCGTTATCGGCGCCCCATTCGCGGCTTTCGCAATAATGCGCGGCGCCTACAGCGACAGCGGTCATGGGATCGGTTTTCAGGTCGGCGGCGATGCCGAGCTCGTTAGCCACCATGTCGCGCACCAGCGGGATGCGGCTGGGGCCGCCGATAAAAACAATGCGGTCGATGTCTTCGTTCTTGTAATTGTTTTCTTCCAGAATGGTGCGGATAAGCTCGACCGTCTGCATGACGGGCTCGCGGATCATGCCCTCGAATTGCGCGCGTGTGACGGGGATATCGAAATGAATTTCGCGGTCGCTCTGATCGACGAGACGCAGATCCTCCTCGGAGGCGAAAACGGTCGCGGTGTCGTTCGAGGACAGGTCGATTTTCGCTTTTTCGGCGGCAAGCTGGGCGACGCGGATGAGCTTGCCGTATTTCGGATCGCGCTGGAAATTGTCGGGCAGGTCGAATTTTTCGGCAAGCCAGGGACGAACGATTTCGTTCACAATCATGCGGTCGAAATCACGGCCGCCGAGCATGTTGATGCCCTGATGGGCGACTATGTTGACTTCGCCATTGATCGCCTGCGCCAGCGCGACATCGAAGGTGCCGCCGCCGAGATCGTAGACCAGAAACTGACCCGAGCGCTTGGCGCCGTCCATCGCGGCCAAGGCCGCGGCGATGGGTTCCTGCAAAAGATCAACGCGCTCAAGACCGGCGGCTTTCGCGGCGCGCAATGTCGCTTCGGATTGCATCTGGTTGAAGGCGGCGGGAATGGTGATGACGGCGCCTTCGAATTTATCGGAGCCGGTTTCGGTCGTGGCCTGCCCCAGAAGCTGGCGGATAATTTCGGCGGAACATTCTTCGGGCGTGAGCGTGACCCCTGCCCCCCTCACCTCGATCGGCGTCGAAGTGCCCATAAGACGCTTAAAGCCGGCGGCGACATTATCGGGCGAGATCAACGCCTGATCATGCGCCCGGCGACCGTAGAGCCGGTGGCCGCGCTTGTCGATATAGATGACCGACGGCAATGCCTCACCGCCGTCGGCCGGCCGAAAAACACGCAGCTTGCCATCGACGATGCCGGCGATAACGCTGTTGGAGGTACCCAGATCGATGCCTAAATACATTGTTTCTGTTTAGCTTTTATTGCTTAAGAAACGTTTTCCCGACGGCTGTTTTCGGTGCTGCAGTTACCATTACTTAAGACAGGTAAGCAACAAGTGAAAATATAGTAAGGGGGACACAAAGATCCTGGTCAAAAAAATAGCAATTCTTAATAAAAATCAACTTTAAAACCCGCGCTCCACCGTAAAGCCCACGATATCGATCAGGGCGTCCTTGACCGGATGATCCGGAAAAAGCCCCAACGCATCGCGCGCGATGGAGCCGTAGTGGCGGGCACGGTCGATGGCGTCGCGCAGGGCGTTATGGCGGCGGAGGATATCCTGGGCATGGGCGAGATCGCCGTCGCGCTGGTCGCCTTCGTCCAGCGTCCGGTGCCAGAACCGGCGTTCGGCTTCGCTGCCGCGGTGGATGGCGAGAATGACAGGCAAGGTGATCTTGGCCTCGCGGAAATCGTCGCCGACGGTCTTGCCGAGGCGCGAGGATTCGGCGGCGTAGTCGAGCACGTCGTCGGCGATCTGAAACGCGATGCCGAGATTAAGGCCGAAAGTGCGCAAGGCTTCTTCTTCGGAAGCCGGGCGCCCGCTTACCACGGCGCCGAGGCGGCAGGCGGCAGCAAAAAGCTCGGCGGTCTTGGCGCGCACGACCTCGAGATAGGCCTGTTCGCTGGTCGTGCTGTCGCTGGTGGTCGTCAGCTGCAGCACCTCGCCTTCGGCGATGATGGCGGAAGCGTTGGAAAGAATGCGCAGCACGTCGATGGAACCGTCTTCCACCATGAGTTGAAATGCGCGGCTGAACAGGAAATCCCCGACAAGGACGCTGGCTTCGTTGCCGAACAGGGCGTTGGCGGAGGGCTCGCCGCGGCGCAGGTCGCTGGCGTCGACAACGTCGTCATGCAGCAGGGTGGCGGTATGAATGAATTCGACGCAGGCGGCGAGTTTATGCTGGCGCTGACCTTCGTAACCGCACAGTTTTGCGGACGCCAAGGTCAGGATGGGACGCAGGCGCTTGCCGCCCGCCGCGATAAGATGCCCGGCGAGTTGCGGAATAAGCGGCACGTGGCTTTCCATGCGCTGCAGAATGTGCTGGTTAACGGCAAGCATATCGGAGGCGACCAGCGCCGCGAGCGTATCGAGCGCGGCATCGACCGGCTTGCGGCGTGTAACATCGAGCGGGATAATAGCGGCCATGTCGATTGCCCGGTTGGTAAGCGATAAAGAATATAAGATAAACGGCATTTATGCCAAGGATTTGTATGCCTACGGAAACCACGATTGACGGGCTCCTTAACCGCCGCGTCACGCTGGAGCAGCCGGCGAAAGGCTATCGCGTGGCGGTGGATACGGTTTTGCTGGCGGCGGCGGTTCCGGCGGATAACGGACAGAAAATACTGGATCTTGGCTGTGGCGCGGGCGGCGCCATGTTATGTCTGGCGTGCCGCGTGCCGGGCATCACGGTCACGGGCGTGGAGATTCAGGACGATCTGGCGGCGCTGTGCCAAAGCAACATTACACGTAACGCGTTTGATGCATGTCTGACGGTGTGCCGCGCAGACGCCGCCATCTGTCAAAATCCTCATGCCGGCAGCTTCGATCATGTGATGATTAATCCGCCCTATCATGATGAAACCACGCACGATGTTTCGTCGCAAACGCAAAAGCGCCTAGCGAATTCGGGCAAGCCGGGCGATCTTGGGCGATGGCTCGCCAGTGCCGCATCTGCATTAAAAAAACAAGGCATGCTCACGCTCGTTCATCGTGCTGACCGGCTGGACGAGATGATCGGCTTG
Source organism: Bdellovibrionales bacterium (assembly GCA_050248075.1). Classification (GTDB taxonomy): domain Bacteria; phylum Pseudomonadota; class Alphaproteobacteria; order UBA9219; family UBA9219; genus JBFWTA01. The sequence continues at coordinate 4,465 of JBFWTA010000134.1, forward strand.
CTGCGCAGCGATTTCGGCGAGATCGAAGTCTTGCCGGTTGCTCCAAAAGCCGGCGCCACGGCAAAACGTGTGATCCTGCGCGCGCGAAAAAACGGAACACCGGTCTTAACCTTCTGCCGCGAGTTCGTTCTGCATCAAGACGATGGCAGGTTTACCGAGACAACAGAAGACGTTTTAAGGCACATGAAAGTATTGCCTTTCGTGAAAGCGGAATGACATAATCCGGCCATTCTTTACTGGATATTAGAAAGCCATGCGCCGTTTTATCGCCCTCGTTATTGCCCTCCTCGTTGCCCTTATGCCCATGGCGGCCGGCTTCGCCCAACCTTCCGCGCCGCGCGCCAAAAAAGCCGTCATGGCCAGCCGTATTCCGCAAATGCCGCCGATCATGACGACTTATGAAATTTACATCGGCGGCATTCATTTTCTCACGGCCAATATCCTGTTTCGCCGGGAAGCGGGCAGCTATGACACGCATCTTCATGCGCGAACCGCCGGTTATCTCTACAAGGTTCTTAAATGGGACGGCGACGTTTCCTCGACAGGACGCATCAAGGGCGATCGCCTGTCGCCGGTGAAATACCGCAACATCGATACATGGAAAGACAAGCCGAAAACCACCGAACTGCATTTCGATGGCAGGGGCAACATCAAGGCGGAATTCAACCCGCCCAATACCGACACCAACCGCGAAACCGTGACCGAGGATCAGATGCGCGGTGCGCTCGACCCCGCGACGGCCCTGGTTCAGATGCTGGCTCATGTCGCGGTGAACCAGAGCTGCACGCTGGAAGTGCCGGTGTTCGACGGCAAACGCCGTTTCGATCTGCGCGGCGAGGACGGCGGCAAGGAGCTGATCGACGAAACCGATTACGGTATCTACAAGGGCGCGGCGCGCTTGTGCAATGTAAGCTTCGAGATGATTGCCGGCGAGTGGAAGGATCGGGAAAAGAACCGTTTCTGGGAACGCGCGGGCGGCGGCAAGGGCCGCGACGCGTTTCATATCTGGCTGGGCAATGTCGCGCCGGAAGTTCCGGAAATTCCGGTGAAACTGACCAGCACCAGCGCCTGGGGCGATATCGTCGGCCATCTGACCGAGTGGCACGTTGCGACGTCAGACGACCTCAAAGCCCAGTGACGCCAGCGCTTCAGGCAATTCCCGGAAATCCGCAACAATCTTGTCCGCACCGTATTCGGCGAAATCACTGCCATAGCCATACGCAACCGCAATACAGGGAATGCCGGCCCCCTGCGCCGCGCGGATATCGTTGGGACCATCGCCAATCATCACCGCGTTCGGCGGGACGACGTCCAGTTTTTCCATAACGCCTTTCACATGATCGGGATGCGGTTTGTGGGTAGGGAACGTATCGCCCCCCGCCACGAAATCGAAATAGCGCATCAGATCGAGATCGTTAAGGAGGCGAAGGGTGGAAGCTTCCTGCTTGTTCGTGCAAATGCCGATCTTTACGCCCGAAGTGCGGTATTTCTCCAGCAGCTCGCGCACATACGGAAAAATCTGCGAGGGATCGGCCTTGAGGCTGCGGTATTGCGCAACAAAATCTTGAAAGCAGTTATAGGCGTTAAAATTGGCCGGCTGGCCCCCGGTGGCTTCGAAGGCGCGGGTCATGAGCGGCATCATGCCGTCGCCGACCTTGGCCTTGACCTCGTCGAGCGTTAACGGACGACGCCCGGCCGATTTAAGTACGGCATTGATCGCCTGCCGCAGATCGGGCGCGCTGTCGACAAGGGTGCCGTCGAGATCGAAGATGAGACCGTGGAGCTGGGGCATGAACTTCAATAAGCAACGTTGTTAATGCGGATATTAAAGCATTGTACCCAAGCTTTAACCATAGACTTTAGATTGACGAAACTGTTTACCGGCCTTAGCTTTTCGAAGCTTTCAAAGTAAAGGTATTTTTCGGGATTTATTCATGCGCCAAAGCACAATTCACGCCCTTGCGGCTTTTTCTGTCGCGGCGCTTCTCCTCACCACCGCATGCTCGCCCGCCCCCCTAACCCAACCTGCGAATACCGGGACAGCCGATACGGCGACGGAAGAGCCGGAATTTCCTGTTTCCATGATTGTCAAACTGCAGCAAGGTGGCAACTATATTGAATGCTATGCTGACGGCCATCTTCGCCTGAGCAAAGCAGCTTTCACGGATCCAGGAGTTTATGGAATAACAAACGTGTCCGTTGTTATAAATGCCAGAAACGCCAGTGATTTTGTATTTCAAAATTTAACCAAAAACGATATTTACGCCGGTTATAATACCGGCATAAGCAATTCCGTCGGCTGGCAACCGCGCCAGTCCCATATTGATCCCGATGCCCCGATTGGAATAGCCGATAAGGAACAGGCGATAGCGCATTTGAACGCCGCCGAAGATCTCGTAAAAAAATGCACCCAATTGTTTGAAACGAGCGCACATAATGAAACGGGGGAAAAACCGCGCCCGGCCACCGCAAAGGAAGCATCAGACGCCTTGAAAAATATTCCGGGCATTATAAGCGCAGCAAAAATTCTGGCCCCGACACTCGGCCAT
>JBFWTA010000135.1:0-7012 GCA_050248075.1 Bdellovibrionales bacterium
ATATTTTCAAGGCACAGCTCGCCGATGTCGATGTGCTCGATGTCGTGCTCAATCGGCGCATCCTGATCGTGCTCATTCCGGCGCTGGAAAAGTCGGGCGACGAGGCGGCCAATCTGGGCAAAATCGTTGCCGCCAGTCTCAAGGGCATGATGGGCGCCACGCTCGGCAATACGGTGGAAGGGGCGTGGGAGACGGCGATCGGCAGCAAGCAGACGCGCTCGGCGTCTTCGTTCATGACGGTGTTCGACGAAGTCGGCTATTATACCGCACGCGGCATGGCCGTTATGGCGGCTCAGGCACGCTCGCTCGGCTTCTCCCTCGTTTTTGCGTCCCAGGATTTGCCGTCGATGGAATCGCGTGCCAAAACCGAGGCCAAGTCGATTACCGCCAACTGCAACCTCAAGATTTTCGGCCGTATCGAAGACCCGACCGACACCAAGGATTTCGTTACCAAGCATGGCGGCACGTCCTGGGTGCTGGAAACCAAGGGCATGACGGCGCCGACCAACACGATTTCCAGCATGTTCATGTCGATGCCGCTGTATGATGACCGCGGCACGGCATCTCCCCAAAGCCGCCAGCGTGTCGACTACGACCACCTGCGCGGCCAGCGCGAGGGCGAGGCGCATCTGCTGTTCGCCGATTGGGCCTATAAATGCCGCATGTTCTACGTGGCGCCGGAAAGGGTAAAGGCGCTTCGGGTGCATCGCTTCTTGCCGGTGGCCTCGACCACGAAATCGACCGACACACGCGAACGCCATATGCAGGATCTGGCGACGTATCTCAAGGATCCCGAATGGAAAGCCGCCGATGTCGCTCCGGCGCCGCCGGTTCCCGCCGAAATTTCTGCCATGCAGAAGGGTCTGGATGCCGCCGCCGGAAGCGGCCGCAGTCTGCTGGAAGCCGGTATTCTTGCGCTGGCCCATGTCGCCGCGCTGCCGGCAAAACCGAAAACCGAAGCGTCCGCCGAAATGGCCTCGCAGCCGCCTCCGGCATCTGCCGGCAAATCTCCCGTGTCGAAAAGCCAGACGGCCGCCGAGGCCAGGCTGCGCGAAGCCGAACGCCGCGCCGGCCTGCCTTCTTTTCAGGAAGGCGATCAATACGCGATCGAGGAAGTCCAGAAAAGACCGGCGCCCGCGGCAGGCGCCGTCCAGCCCGCGCCGGCGGCATCCGCTGGCGCGTCATCCACCGGCTTTGCCGTTACGGAGGCCGATTTGGGCGTCATCCCGCAGCCGGGTTTCGATGAGGAAGCAGAAGGCGTCATGGATGTCCAGCTTCCGGCGGAAATTGCCAGCCTGCTGGAACAATCGGCCAAAAACCTCAGTTACGGCCTTGCCGGCGCGCAACGTAAATAGTGTTTCGCATCCGCGCGATTGAGATTAGAGAAAAAATCTGAGAGAAAGGCGCGTCCTGCAATCGAGGCGTTCCGGCATTATGCGCATCTTTCTTATCAATCTTGCCCGCGCGCCGGAACGGCGGCAGAACATGGCGCGGCAGTTTTCATCGGCCGGGCTCGCCTTCGAGAGCGCCGAAGCGATCGACGGTCGGCAGCTCACCGATGCCGACCGGCGCCTGGTCGATCACGAAAGACGCCGGCGCATTACCCCGTACCCATTATCCGATAATGAAATAGGCTGCTGGCTCAGCCATCGCCGGGTGCTGCAGAAAATAGCCGACGATAATATTCCCATGGCGGCGGTTGTGGAGGACGATGCCGTCCTTGCGCCGGATCTTTCCGGCGTCCTTGCGGCCATCGAAAAACAGGCGCCGGTTTTCGATTTCATTTTTCTGCATCGCAAAATGAAAACAGGCGAGATTTTCGTTCCGACGATGGAACTCGTTCCCGGCCTGAGGCTGGGGCGTGTCGGGCCCGCGCATATGGGGGCTATCGCCTATGTCGTGTCGTCGCGCGGGGCTAAACGCTTTCTCGCCTATGCGCCGCGTTTTGTGCACGCGGTCGATAAGGAAATCCACCGCTATTGGGCGAACGGTCTCGAAATCTACGGCCTGGAAAGGCCGGCCGCCGGACATGACGACGGCGGGCATTCGTTTATCGAGGAAACACGGGGGCAGGAATCTCCCGCCTGCCGGCCGCGATATGCCGGGGCCGATAATTTTTACTGGCGCCTTATGCGTTTCGTCACGCGCCTGTCCGACAGCGTACGAAAACGCCGGGCATGGTCGGCTTTGATTGGAGCCGGAAAGAAAGTCTCATGAACGCCGCCCGGAACTTTATCGCATGCCGCACGCCCGATTTTTGCCTGCTGATCTATGTCCTGACGGCAACGGTCGGCCTATTCACCGGCGGCATATGGGCGAGTTTCGGCATTGGCGCGGCGCTTGTCTTGTTTTTCGGCGTCTGGTTTGCCGAACGCCGCGCGCCGCTGCCGGACCGGCAGCTGATTTTGTTTGCCGGCGTCGTCCTGCTCGTCGCCACGGTGCTAAACCTGCAATCTCTTGAACCGCGACTGTCCTGGCATACATGGCTGCAGCTGGCGACGATTTTCCTGCCGCTCTGTCTGTTTGCCAATCCGGGCATTCAAAAACGCGCGGCCAGCGCGCAGTTTTTCGATATCCTGCCGGTTGCCGCCGCGATCGGTCTTGTGGCGATCAGCCTCGAGCTTCTTGCCGAGGGGCCGCTGCTCAAATTCCATCGCGGCCCCGCGGCCCAGCTTTATCAATACAATCGCGGCTTTTCCTATATGGTCATCCTGGCTTTTCCGATTCTGGCATCCTTATGGGTACGGAAACGCCGCTGGTTCGTTCTTCCTTTCATCGCGCTTTTATTCGTGCCGGCGAATTATACGGAATCGCGCGCCGCCAAGCTGGCGCTGATGCTGGCGCTTGCCGTCACGTTCGCCGCCTATGTCTTGCCGGTTTTTACCCGTTGGACGCTGGCGCTTGCCTGCATGACGCTCCTGGCCTGGCCTTTTGCGGCGCAAGCCCTGTTTCTCCATCATCGCGAGCTTGTTTACCGGCTGCCGCCTTCCTGGCAGGACCGGATCGAAATCTGGGATTACATATCGTATCGCATCCTGGAAAAACCGGTGCTTGGCTGGGGGCTTGGCACCAGCGCCATCCTGCCTTTCGAGCAACCGCATGGTGCGCAATATCATTTCCGGCTGGCGCAGGCTCCCCATCCTCATAACGCCCTGCTGCAACTGTGGGTAGAGCTCGGCCTCGCCGGGGTGGCGTTGGGTATCGGCTTTTTGCTGCTCGTGCTTTTCAGGACCCGGAATCTCAGACCGGATGTTGCGCCATTTGCCCTCGGCGCCTTGACCGCTTCGCTTTGCTTGTCGCTGATCGCCTATAATCTCTGGAGCGATTCGCTGTGGGCGGCTTTCGCCCTTTGCGCTTTTGTCTTCGCGCTGCTGGAAAGACAGAACGGTAAAAAACCGTTTTAAGAATTCGTTAACCCGTTTTTCGGCGCACGCGATTTTAAATTAACTTGTCGCTAAGTTTTCAGGAAATATGATGAACATAATCTTATTCCCCTTGGGGGAGGCGTTCTTTATGCATCGCGCGATCAAAAGAATAACCATGATGGCGGCCGCCCTCGCGGTGCTGGCCCTTATCTTCATGCCGGGTGTCGCACGCGCCCAGGCGCCGGCAGGCGGTTTCGATGTTTCAGCCTGCCAGGAAAATCTGGTGCAGGGGCTCTCGAAACGCGCACAGGACAGAAGCGTCATGGCGCATAAGGTGTTCGAATCCGGGCCGATTCCAAGCATGCGCATCGCCTATTGCTGGAACACACTCAGCAATCTGATTTTATCGATTGGCACCATCACCGATCCTTTCGGCCTGGTGTGGGCTGCCGTGGCTGCGATCCTCAACAATATTCTCAATCAGGTATGCCAGGCGGTTCTTGGCGCCGTGACCAGCGCCATCAGCAGCGTCAACAATCTGGTGCGCAATCTTCTCTGCCTGCCTCTGCCGCATTTTAATCTTGGCATTAATTTCAGCCTCGGTAACTTCAGGCAGGGCTCGTGCAGCGGCGTATCGCTCATGCCGAGCGCCCTGGCGCTGACGGGCTCGCGTCGGCAGACGCCGCCCTGGTGGGTACTCTGGAACACATATCAATAGGCGGGGGCAACGGGCGCGGGACATATGACGGAGAGCGACGAAATCCGCAGATTACAGGACTACAGCATGGTCATCGCGTCCCACATGAAAATCACGACAAGCTTTCGCCGCTGGCGCATGGTGGCGGTGTTTTCCCTGTTTATGCTTGCCGTGGCCGCGCCGACCCCCAGCTGGGCGGGTGCCTGCTGCCCCGTAGTCGACACGCCCGACAACACCATCGCCACCAATGCCGGCAGGGTCGCCATTCTGGGACAGCTTGGAATCGTCGGCACCCTTATCAGCAGCGTTTTGTCGGTTGTTACGTTTCTGCAGGATACCGTTCTGCCGTCGGGTTTCAGCGCCATAGCGGCGGCCGTCAACGGTTTGAATCTCACGGCCACTAACCATCTCAACAATGTCGGCGATTATCTTGCCCAGACCAACCAGTATGTCGAGGACCAGACGCTGACCGCCAAGGAAATGCGGGATGCCGTGCTCGAGGACCAGAATACGGTTTGCGCCATCAACCAGTTTCAGCAGGACCTGCAGCAGCTGGAAACCGCCATGCGCCAGATCCAGCTTGCCGATAACGCGCTCGATAACGGCGACTGCCAGGGGGCTAACGCCAACTGCCCGAGCCCCAAGCGGAATTACTGGCTTGTAAGCGACATATGTTCGCTCGGCCTCATGTCGCCGGATGCCAGCGGAGATATGGCGCAGCAGATGGGATGTCCGGCGCCCGCCGATATCACCATGCGCGATCGTGCCGATAACATGGCGGCGCATCTGGCATGGACGCAAATTCCTTTGGCGTCGGCCTGTGTTCTGCCCGACGGTTTTCGCTATTTCGGCCCCAATCCTCCCGCCGCCTGCCGGGGCGGATCGACCTCGACCGGCCCGGGCGCCGCGCAGGCCAATCCCGATCCGCACCAGAACACGCTGGCCTGGGCGGCGTTTTATAAATTCTGCCAGAAGCAGGCCTCTGACCAGCGCACCGGCATCGTGACCCAGGGACGCCCCATAACGTCCAACGATATCGATCTATATCTGAAGAGCCGCGTTGCCGTCACCGCCATGGGCAGTGCGCAGCAGATATGCAAGGAAGCCTTGTGGAAACGCACCGCCTGTCCGGCCGCCAATCCCTCGGCGGCGCGCGCGGTCGGAGCCAACACGACCCAGGCCGATAACTGCCACGCGCTTCAGGTGAAGGTATGCAACGATCTCAAGACGCCGCCCAATCCCCAGCAAAGGGATCTGGCAGGCAGCCTGGGGCAGCGGCAAACCAGCACGCAAACCGGAATGGGCATTACCGGCGATCCGGCCCTGCAGAACTGCGAGCGCGACGGTCTCAGCCTCATGAAGATTTATGAAATCATGGCCTATCGCTGCAGCGACAATAATTATGTGCAGAAAGTGATGTCGAACACGATCGGTTCGAACAGCGAACTTAACCGCGTCAGCCAAAGCTCCTGCCAGGCTTCGATCGACGAATTCAAGAAAAAGCTGGACAGCGAAAATCAGGCGCTGTCGGCCGCCATGTCGCGCGCCCAACAGATCAACCGTCTGAACGCGGCGGCCGGAACGAATGCCCCGACCGCTCAGCCGGTAAGGTAATAAACGGGAATTGTGAAAAACGATGACCATCTCGACGCACACAAACACAACCGGCAGAAGGCAAAAACTGCGTTTGCGAGTGCTGGTTGCTTGCCTGGTTTTGTTCCTCTCGCTTGTGGCGCCCCAGCCGGCGACGGCGACTCTGAATCCCAACGGCACCGCTGCCACTACCGCATCCACCGCCGCCCAGGTCGCCCAATATGGCATTATCGCCTCTATTCTCTCCGGTATCGTCAGTGTTTTCCGTTTTCTGCAGCAGGTGGTTCTTCCAAGCGGTTTTTCCGCCGTCACCTCTGCGATCAACGGATTTAACCTGACGCTAAATAACCAGTATAGTAATGTTGCGGATTATCTGGCCCAGGCCAATCAGGGCAGCAAAAGGCAGAGTATTGTCGCCGAAGAGCAAGCGGATAGCGTGCTGGCCGATCAGGATACGGTTTGCGCCGTCAACCAGCTTCAGCAGCATCTGAGAGAGCTGGAAGTCGCCATGCGCCAGCTTTCTCTGGCCGACAACGCGCTCGATATCGCCGATTGTCAGGGGCCGAACGCCAACTGCCCCAGCCCCAAAAGAAACTACTGGAAAATACAGGACGAATGCCAGCTCGGTCTCACATCGCCTACCGACAGCGGGGACTTGGCGCAGCAAATGGGATGCGCGGCGCCGGCCGATATTACCATCGCCAACCGGCAGACGGCTCTCGCGGCGGCCCTGGCCTGGCATCAGTATCCGCTGGCTTCGGCCTGCGTGCTGCCCGACGGTTTCCGGTTTTTCGGCCCCAATCCGCCGGCGGCCTGCCGCGGCGGATCGAGTTCCACCGGTCCGGGGGCGGCGCAGGCCAATGCCGATCCGGCACAAAACTCGCTGGCCTGGGCCGCGTTTTATAAATTCTGCCAGTCCCTCGCCAGCGGCCAGCAAACCGGCATCGTGACCCAGGGACGTCCCATTACGTCCAACGATATCGAACGCTATCTCGCCAATTCCAACGCAATCGCCGCCACGGGAAGCGCACAGCAGTATTGCAAGGAAGCCTTGTGGCAGCGCACCGCATGCCCGGCGTCAAATCCTTCCATGGCGCGTGCCCTTGGCGGCAATTCGACACCGGACGATAACTGTCATGCGCTGCAGGTCAGGGTGTGCAACGATCTCAAGACCGCCCCCAATCCGCAGAGAAGGGATCTTGCCGGTACAGCCGGGCAGCGGCAGACCAGCACCCAGACGGGAATGGGCATATCCGGCGACGCGGCGCTGCAGAATTGCGAGCGCGACGGTCTGAGCCTCATGAAAATTTATCACATTCTGGCCAATCGCTGCGCCGACAACAATTATGTGCAGGTC
>JBFWTA010000136.1:0-7007 GCA_050248075.1 Bdellovibrionales bacterium
TGCCGTATGTCGTGCGGATATGATGGACTACCGATGTCGTTCCGTCGATGGCCGATCCACCGGCGCCGCAGGTGACCGACACGAATTCCGGGTGCAGTTCCGCGAGCCGCTCCATCGCTGTCCATATTTTCTCACGCCCCGCATCGGTCTTGGGCGGAAAGATTTCAATGGAGAACGAGGTTGTTTTAGTGTGCATGTCGGCTTTTTTGGACATCAGGTACCTGTTTGTGCAAGGCGTGGGGCGCGACTCCATGGCATGGGAACTTCCTGAATATCATAAGGCGTGGCGTCGTAAATGGCTTTTACCCAGTTTGTGTAAATAAAACCTGTATGGCGCCATGTATTGATGGGCTCGCGGGCGGGATTATCTTGCGGGAAGTAATTTCCGGGAAGCGGTGCCGAGACTATGCCGACTTTATCGCGCTCATATTCCTGTTTCAGCGTGTCCGTATCGTATTCGGGATGATTCAGCAAATAGACCCGGCGCGGATAAAGCCGGGTATCGTCGTATGTCGCAGATTCGGCCACAAGATAAGCGCCACCCTCGTCCGAATCCGAAACGATCTCCAGCGCTGCCGTCTTGCGCAGATCCTGGTCGTGCAGTCGCTGCCAGCGCGAAACGGGAATGGGGAAACGGTCCGGCAGGCCGAACAGAAGATCGGTTTTATCGGATAAAATACGATGCTCGAAAACGCCCCAGGTCTTGTCTTTGCCCAGATAGCAGCCGATGTCATGAAAGTGGCGCAACGCCGCCAGCGCCCCCCAGCACAGGAACAGGGATGAAAGAACATTCGTTTCCGACCACGCGCAAATCTGCCGTACCGCGGGCCAGATATCTTCCTGCGTTACATCGTCCTTCAGCATGTTGACGCCGGTGACGATCAGGCCGTCGAATTTCCGGTTCCTGATATCGCTCCATGATTTGTAAAATTTACGCACATGTTCGGCCGGCGTATTGCGGGTTTCGCGGCCTTCGCGCACGCCCTGCACGTAATCGTCGGTGGCGGCGAAGGTCAGATGCACCTGCAGCGGCGTACGGCCCAGCCAGTGCGCAAGCTGACGCTCGGTCGTCCGCTTGTCGGCCATCAGGTTGATGACGGCGATTTCCAGTGGCCGGATATCCTGATGCAGCGCGCGTTCGGCCGCAATGGCGGCCGGATCGCCCAGCGATGGCAGGAACGGATGCGGTTCCGTGGCGTTGACGATAACAGGCATGCGCGGCACCTCCTGTCGATGATGGGCGGCCGGTGGACCGGCCGTTCTTGTTATTTCAGCATCTGATCCAGATCGGCGATCAGGTCTTCGACATTTTCGATGCCGACCGACAGGCGCACAAGCCCGTCATCGACACCGCTTTTTTTGCGGACTTCGGCGGGAATAGAGGCGTGGGTCATGCTGGCGGGATGCTCGATCAGGCTTTCCACGGCGCCGAGGCTTTCCGCCAGCGTGAACACCTGGCAATGGGGCAGGGCGGCGCGAACTTTTGCTTCGCCGCCCTTGAATACGGCGGACACCATGCCGCCGTATTTCGGCATCTGCCGTTTGGCGAGATCATGCTGCGGGTGGCTTTTCAGGCCGGGATAGATAACGCGATCGATCTGCGGATGTTTTTCCAGATACTCCGCAATCGCCAGCGCGCTCTCGCATTGCCGCTGCATGCGCAGGCCAAGGGTTTTGAGCCCCCGATGCGCCAGAAAGCTGTCGAACGGCCCCGCGATGCTGCCGATGGCGTTTTGCATGAAGCCGATACGTTCGCGATGCGTTTCTGTCGTCACGACGACACCGCCGATAACATCGGAATGGCCGTTGATGTATTTCGTCGCCGAATGCACCACAATGTCGATGCCCTGTTCCAGCGGGCGCTGGGTCCAGGGCGAGGCGAAAGTGTTATCGGCCACCGAAATCAATTTATGCTTGCGCGCAAATGCGGCGACGGCTTCGAGGTCGACCAGCTTGAGCGTCGGGTTGGTCGGTGTTTCGACCCATACCATCCGCGTGTCTGGTCGCAGCGCCCCCGTCAGCGCCTTCGGATCGCTTAGGTCGACATAGGATACATTCAGATGCGTCGAATGCTTGCGCACCCGCTCGAACAGGCGATAGGTGCCGCCATACAAATCGTCGGACGCGATGATATGCGATCCGGCCTCCAGAAGTTCCAGCACCGTGGCGCAGGCCGCCAGGCCCGAAGCAAAGGCAAAACCCGCAACGCCGTTTTCCAGATCCGCCACCGCACGTTCATAGGCAAAACGCGTGGGGTTATGGCTACGGCCATAATCGAAACCTTTGTGAACGTTCGGCGCTTCCTGCTTATACGTCGACGTTGCATAAATCGGCACAATCACCGCACCCGTGGTCGGGTCCGGCTCCTGCGCGGCATGAATGGCACGGGTGTTGAAGCCCCAGCGGTTAGATTTGTTTGTCGTCACGTAGAACGCCTTTCTGTCATATCGGCCTATACCCGTCTTTCAATCTCTTCTATCGCAACCCGGGGCTAACGAAAACACCCATTTGCCCGAATTTGGCCGGTTTTATACCCCTTGCATATCGATTTTGTCCGTCACCGGGCTCTCGGTACCACCCAGTTCCTCGTCCCAGACCTTCATGGCACGGCGCAGATGCGGAATGGTGATGCTTCCGCCGACCAGCATACCGATCATGAGGGTTTCCGCCAGCTCATCGCTCTTGACGCCCGCCTTGTGCGACTGGATGAGATGATAAAGAATGCAATCGTCGCAGCGTAAAACGAAAGATGAAACAAGACCCAACAGTTCCTTGGTTTTCTTATCCAGCGCGCCATGTTCATAAGTGGTGTTATCAAGACCATAAAACGTCTTCATGCTGCGATTGGCATATTTCGCCAGCACCTTGTTATAGCCTTCGCGTTCATCGACCCATTGCTTGACTTTGCTCATTATTTGCTCCGCAGACTGTTGTTACGTCAGTAGGTCATCTAATCTGAAGCGGGTAATCTATCCAAATTTATAAGTTGGATAGGGGCCAGGAGCTTGCGGTAAAACCCCAAGCGGCTGTTGTTCTCGGTGCGCGTCTCTTCTTGCAATATGAGCCTCTGCTAACCTTTGTGCTTCAGACAATACCAGCATTTCGACATTGGCGACCCCCGGCGTGTCTCTGAGTAAACCAGCGGTGCGTTCATCTGTAGTTGGTACCAATAAGGCATTTCCCGCAGGTGTGGTGCCTCGTATCGCGGTGACGTCTCCGATGCCATATGCTTCACGATTGTCCACCAATGCCTGGACAATTTGATTGCCGGATCTCTCGGCTTTCCGGATTTCGCCGATAATAACATCAGCGGTAAGACCCGGCCCCAGTGTTACACGCAACTGGTAACCTTGACCTGCATTTTCGGGAGGTGATGATTGTGTCATTTTCGTTTTCCTTTCAAAATTATTAGCCAGAGCTTTAGTCGCAGACCATTCCGGACAAGCTTGCTGAGCATCCGCAACGATTGCCTCGGAAAGGTGATGCCCTGTGTGTATGAGCAGCCACTTCAGCCTTGGCTGCGTTGAAGGCAGGATGTTCCAAAGCTGTTTTTAGCGCGCGAATATCTCCGGGCAGCGTACCGCAGCATCCACCAACCCATGATGCGCCTTCTTTTCTGAGGCCGACGGCTGCGTTTATGAAATCTATATTGCCTGAGAGAGTGAGCAACCTATCCGGCCTTACGATGCGGCCATGATCCCAATCGGCTCCGTTAAGGTCAGGTTTTCCGGGGCCGTTCGGATAGGCGCCGATAATTCCATCATATCCGGACCTTTGAAGGTTATTGAATGCATTAAAAGTATGATCGAGCGGGCTGCAGTTTATGGCTACGGCAACTCGGCGGTCACTGTCTGTGGCGCGAACGGCGTCGGCAATGCTCTCGCCGCTTAGAAGATTGCCATTCGGACTGGCAACCCAGCTCATGGTAAAATCGACGCCGGCCGTTTCTGCCGCCTCTTTCATCCGCACGGCTTCGCGGATCGAATTTACGGTTTCAAACAATATGGTGTTTATGCCCGCTTGCTTGAACCACGCCACCTGACGTCCGTGGTTATCGGCTAATTTTTGATCGGGCGGCACCGCCGAAGGGTCATAGCAGTCTTTCAATGGCGCGATGCAGCCGCCAAGAATGATAGGTCTGGATGATGTAAGTGCCGCCGTTTGCAAAGCCTCTATGGCATGATTTGTTGCGTCATAAGCAAGCCGAACGGCCTTCGTGCATTCCACCCCGGCTTCGCGAAAAGCCTCGGGCGTCGTCCGAAAAGTGTTCGTGGCGTGCTGGGTTGCCCCGACGGCAATATATAAGTTATGCGCCTGCCGGACAGCATTCCGGCCTTGTGCTGTAAGATTAAGCGGCGCCGACCACAGGGGCAGCTTGAATGGCTTTGGCCATAAAACGCCGAGCGCCGTGCCGGTACCGCCGTCGCCGAGAATATAACCGTCTCTTTCGAGAACTTCCTGAAAACTCGCTGTCATATGCATCATCCCGATTATCTTTGTATCGGGAAGACCGCGTGTTGACCGTCGCACAAAAAAGCCTTGGTCCACACGCAGTCACCCGTCAGGGACCACGGTGCCCAAGGCTCCGTGGCGCTTTAGCTGTTGGTAACGCGGCAGCAAGCTGCTCCTGTCAAATCCCGCGGATTAGATCGTTATGATCTTATCAGTTTGGTGCTAGCTCACTTACGCGTCTGACATTACTTACGCCAGGCACGGTTGCCAAAGCGCGCGCTAGACTCGAAGCCTCGCGTGTGGGCACAAGAATGCGTGCAGTATTCGTTGTCGAAGCATCCACTGTTGAACCAAGAGGAGGAAAAACGGACGCTTTGCCGTTATCTACGACCCAGCGCACAAACGGATCTTGTGAGCGGCCAGGCTGGTTAATTTCTCTCTGAACGCGTGCTATCGTTGTGCTAAGCGTCGCAAATATAGTTGTAAAAGTCCTATTGTTTACTTCGCCAACTTCCTTGCCGTCGGGCGTATTGTTTCCTGTAAAACCGTAATCGTATTTGGACATAATTTTCTCCTATTCGGTTCACTGCCAAGTCGTCATCCACTTCTCAGGCGTGGACGACAAAGCCCTTGAGCCAGAAAATATCTGGCGCAGGCGATCCGGAAATGTGGCTGAAGATATAAAAAAAGCTTCGGCACAAACGCGGTCACCCACCAGGGACCACAGTGCGGAAGCTCGAAGGCTTTCTTACCGTGGCGCTTTAGCTATTGGTAACGCGGCAGCAAGCTGCTCCTGTCAAATCCCGCGAATCCGTTACGGTGGATCAATCCGATTGCCCCAATATAAGCAAGTTGTTGCCGGTTTTGTCAAGCGGCTCAAAAGCTCATTACTTTCAGGGGATAAAACAGCCCTTGTTACACAGGCTGTGCCAAAGGGATACGAATAGGCTTGGCGCCAAGGCCGCAGGCTGCACGGTGACGGCTGGCGGCATATGTATGGGCCTGTTCGATGAAGCTGGAAAAAACCGCCGCGTAGTGTGGATTGGCAGTTCCGCGCGTGTTGGATTCCGGATGATATTGTACCCCTAGCATATAGGGATGCGTGCGATGCGAAGCGGCTTCGATCACGCCAGTTTTTTTGCAAACGGCCTCGGCGGCCAAATCTTCCGGCAATAAATCGGCACTGAGTATGCCCTGTTCATGCGAAGAATTAGTCCAGAATGGCTGTTGTGATGCAAACATTTTTTCGAACAACCCTCCGGGAATGATTTCTAACTGGTGAGTGCCGGGCCTGTAGCGCGAGCTATGGATATCGCCGACAACATGTTCCAGGCACTGATGTAAAATCCCGCCAAAATAAACCTGCATCAGTTGCATGCCGCTGCAAATGCCCAGAAAAGGCACCCGCCGGGTAAGGCTTTCGGCAATCATGGCAAAACTCAGCCGGTCGCTTTTGACGTCGAAACTTTGCTCAATATCGGCAAGCGGAGTTGAGCCATAAAACGATGGGTGGACATTCGTGGGCCGGCCGGGGACGACAAATGCGTCGCAATGAAAAAAGCTTGCCGACCGCGCTGGATCGAATGTGTTGGGATTAATCTCAACGACAAGAACATCGGGGCGGTCGAAAATGGCTTTTAACGGAGGCACATTACGCGGATTGCCAGCCGACGTTCCAAGAATGCCGATCAACGGCTTTAGTGAAATCGAGGAGGGCGTGGAAACAAGACTGTCGTACATATCTCGTCTGTCAATTTTGCCAATAAAATCCTGCGCTGAATAATTAAGAACCCTTGGGCTATTGTATTTACACGTATGGGCTCATGCCAATATAAAAACCACCTTAAATACTTTCACGTCAAATATTTAAAAAGGACAGCAGTCCCAGCCATAATGGCTTTGCGGGCGTGGTTAACATTAACGCCACCCAGGCCAGAACAATACCCCCAAGCATCCATCCGCCCGCATTTCCCGCATTTCCATGCAGTGAAACCTTCACGCCCGGAAATTCTTTTTTCAGCTTGAACTGCACGATTTTGCCGAGGCCCATCCAGCACAGGCCCATAACCGCGCCCAGCATGCCGAGATCGGTGGCGAGGCCGCTCCAGACCGACGTTCCCGTGGCCGTGGCGTGCAGGGGGGTAAGAATAAACGCCGCAAGCACCGCCGCGCCAAGACATCCTGCGCCCGCCGCCGCCGTCGCGCGCAGGCGGAACGTGAAGCGGTTCAGCGCGCGGCGCGTGTCGCGCAGAATTTCCTGCATCGCCTTTGGCGAAAGCCCGAGCGGATAAACGCGGCGGAAATTCTGTACCTTGCCAAGACCGGCGATTTCCAGCGCCAGCGCGTCGCGCATGGCCCGGGCTTCCAGCGCCTTGTCGAACGGCGCTTTGCCCGCGCCGGCGTCCTTGAGCTTTGCGCGCCAGGGCTCCAACGCATCGTCGAGAAAGGGCGGCATGCCCATCGTCAGGCCGCGCCGGCCGAACACCGAAACCAGAACCGCGCGCGCGCCGCCGATACGCAGCTTGATATCGGCATAAGGCAGGTCCGCCTGATAG
>JBFWTA010000137.1:0-6946 GCA_050248075.1 Bdellovibrionales bacterium
CGTGATATCGACGCCAAGGCCAATGACGCCGACAAGACCGAACTTGAAGAACTGGCCGATTAGCTTCCTATGCAGGGCGCCCGCCAATTTCATTCCGGAATCCCGGTGCCGCTTTTGACATCGAGCACGGGGATATTGAGATAGCGCATGCGCTTCATCTCACGCCGACCGCGGGTAACGGTGTCGAGCACGAGGCCGCAGGTAAGGCTCAGAAAGCCGAGTATCAGGAGGCCAGTCGCAAAAATAAGCGTCGGAAATCGCGGAACCAGCCCTGTTTGCAAATATTCCATGACGATCGGCACCGTCAGCCCCGTCGATACCAAAGCCAGAAACAGGGCAAGCAGCGAGAAAAACTGCATCGGTCGTTCTTCTTTCACCAGAACGATGATCGTCCAGAGAATTCGGAATCCGTCGCGAAAGGTGCTGAGCTTGCTGACCGAACCGGCGGGGCGGTCCTTATAGGGCGTCGAAACTTCGAGAGTCGGCATACGCAGTTCGAGCGCATGAACGGTTAGCTCGGTTTCCGTTTCAAAACCGGAGGCAAGGGCCGGAAAACTTTTGACATAACGCCGCGACATGACGCGATAACCCGACAGCATGTCATGGAAACGGTTACCGAAAATCCAGGCGACCATGCTGGTCAGCAACCAGTTACCGAAACGATGGCCCGGGCGATAGGCCTTGGCGATATCGGTGACGCGCGCGCCGTTGACCATATCCAGCGGCCCGTCCAAAAGGGCCTTGATCATTCTTGGAGCCGAAGCAGCGTCGTAGGTAGCGTCGCCGTCGACCAGCACGTATATGTCGGCCTCGATGTCGGCGAACATGCGGCGCACGACGTTGCCTTTGCCTTGAAGCGTTTCGGTGCGGACAATGGCCCCGGCGGCTTGCGCAACTTCGACTGTGCGGTCGCGCGAATTGTTGTCGTAAACATAAATGGCGGCGCCGGGAAGCGCCTTCCGGAAATCCTCCACCACACGGGTAATCGCGGTTTCCTCGTTATAACAGGGAATAAGAACGGCAATTCTCGTCATATTCAATCCATTTTAAGCGGTTCGACATTACACAGGCTCAACGGGCTGCCGCCCCTTGATCGATCGCTGTCGTAAAGACGATCGATTACGGTTTGGCAAGACCGGCCAATAATCTCGAGATTAAAGACGGCAAGCGCGTCTTCGGCAAGCCCCAACTGCCAGGACGGCAAAAGAACCATATAACGGCCCGTATGCCCCTCCACGCGCGCGCGGATCATGGCATTAATACCCTTATTCTGATCGGGGCTGGCAAAATTGCTTTGCACGCGCACGAAGGCGATGTCCGGCGGAAATTCTGAAATGACGTGCGAATAGGGCTCGAAGCCGATCATAAGGATCATAAGGTTGTCGGTATCGGACAAGGGCGGAATCTGGACCTCGACGAACCGGTCGAGCCACGAAGCACGGCGGCCCCAGTTGCCGGGCTGGATGGTAACGGCGATAGCCAGCAGCAGACAGATGCTCAACATCACCTGCAGCCATAGCTTGGCCGGCACCAGCCCCGCCGCCAGCACAATGAGCAAAGGCGCAAGCATTTCGAGCGGGATGGCGTAACGGTAGATGCTGAACATCATCAGCCATACGCCATAGGAAATCGCCCCTACGGCGAGCAGATAAGCGGCAGCATCGGGAACTGCCATGGATTTTGTATATCTCCGTCCGGACACACAATGGGCGACAGCGGCAAGCGGTAACAGCAAATAAAGAATGGGCAGCCGCCAGTCCTGCCATGAAATTTCGCCGACGCGCTTTGGATCCTGGGCGAAGACAAAAGGGAATGTCAGATATTCCAGCAGACTGCGGGGAAGAAACTGCACGTCGCGTGCACTGACAGCGGGAGCGAGGGGCGACTTGAAGATATCGTTGAAGTAGGGAAAGAGCGGGCTGCCGAAATGGGTTTGCAGATGCCATGCCCAGGGACCGAGCGAAACGGCGGCGCCGGCCAGCACACCGGCACCGAACGCGAAGCTCAGGAAAAACCGGCGACGGAACGGCCCGCCCAGAAAAAAAATGCCGAAGCACCCCCCCACGGCGAAAATGACGCTGGGCAATTTGAACCCCACCATAAGACCGCAAGGCAGCCCGAAAAGAAGTGCATAAAAAAAGGCGCGCAGCGGCGCAGCGCCGAACAGGCGATCGCGAAAACGCAAGACCAGCAGGACGGACATAAAAAATCCCAGGCTGGTTACATTGTCATAAAAAGTCGTGCCCAGAAGCGCGATGCCGCCGCCGCCCAGCATGCCGAGCAGCGCCAGCGCGCCCGATGCCCCGAGGCGGCGCCAGGCGTCACGCAGGGCAAGGCCGGCATGTGCAAGAAAAAAAAGAAGGATGAAATTGCAGCCCTGCACGGCCCCCAGAACAAAGCCGGCCATGCGGGCCGGCACATGACTGGCAAGCAGAAAAAAAGGCACATCGAGCGCAGGATTATAGAAATAAGGTGTTTGCGAGGGCAGAAGATCCTGTCCGTAACGGTTGTTCAGGAAAGCATAGGCATTATACCAATGATAGTTACGCAGATCCCAGTTGGCATCCTGGCCAAGAGCCACGGCAAGCAAACCAAAGAAAAAAGGAGTTATAACAAGCAGCGCCAGCGCCAGAGGGCGTGCGCGATGCCCTCGCGGGGGCAGGAACTGAAAATCGGCCATGGCACATCAAAGCGGATTGACGCTTTTTTGTCAGCCTAAAAATATTAAAAAATAATCAGTCCGGAAGTTGGCGAACAACGACGGAATCGGATGATGAAACAGGCTCGGGTTCCGGCGCCGCGATAATGGTCGGGATGGGCGGTGGCGTGACAGGAGATAAAGGCGGCAACTTGCTGCCAATAACCGGCGCGGTAACGATAAAATTCCTCATATGTCCCTGAATGGATTCTTCGAGATATTTATCGACATTCTGCATGAGGCCGTTAATGAGCGAATGATAGGCATTTTTCCTTTCATCGCTATCTGGATTGTCAGGCAGGCTGACGAAATGGTTCGCGTTGGTGGTGGCGAGCGCATAGCCTTCGTTGCCGCGCGCGTCGAGTTCGATCTCGGCGTGCGCGATAAGCTTGCTGCCCTGCCCGCGGGTAAGCCATCCGCTTTCGGAAGGCGTCGACTGTTCGGCAATATAGGCATTTTTCACGACGAAGGCCGCCTGTCCCACCGCCCCCACCGCCTGCAGTCTTTCGCTGGCCCATTGCCGCAGGGCGTCCGTTACAGTCGGACGGTACTGATCGGTGACGATCGGCCAGGGCGGCGGTGCGTCCACACCGCGGTCCACAAAACTAAGGTCCTTTACGTCAAGATTTATTTTTGCGAGCCGACTGTATTCGAGCGGCGGCGTGAGGACCGGTGGGTTCGAACAGGCAGCAAGAAACAGGGGGAAAAAGACGGCCAGGCGGGAGAGTCTCATGCATCCGTTCTAGCCAGCCCCCGCCGGGTTGTAAAGATGCGACAATTTACGGCGGCCTGACCACCATGCGCGCGACATGCCGGAATGTGGTGCCCTGAAAAAGAATGGAAAAGATAACGGCCAGATAAGTCATCGCCAGCATGATGTCCTTGTCCGCCCCCTGCGGCAGCGACAGAACCATGGCGATTGAAATGCCGCCGCGCAAACCGCCCCAGGTCAACAGACGGATGGTTCCTTTCTCGAAACGGTAATGCAACCGCATGATCAGCACGGGTATGGCCACGCTGATAAACCGCCCCACGAGCATGGCGACAATAGCCACAAGCCCGAGCGCCAGATGCATTCCCGTCACGGTGATGACGATCATCACAAGACCGAGAAAAATGAAAAGCAGCGCGTTAAGAACCTCGTCGAGCAGTTCCCAGAAAACGTCGAGATGCCGCCGTGTCTTTTCCGACATGCCGAAAACCCGCCCGTGATTTCCCATGAGGAGGCCCGCGACCACCATGGTAATCGGCGCCGACATATCGATGGATTCGGCAAGGCTGTATCCTCCCGCCACCAGCGCGAGCGTCAACAGGACTTCGACCTTATAGTCGTCGATGGGCCGAAGGAGGACAAAGGTGGCCCAGCCGAGGAACAGGCCGAGCACTATGCTGCCCAGCCCTTTCCAGAAGAACAGAAATAACATTTCGCCGCCATGCGGCAGTGGGCGGTCGCCTGTCATTCCCAGCAGCAGCAGAAACAAAACGACCGCAACCCCGTCGTTAAAGAGGCTTTCTCCGGCGATCTTGATGCGCAAGGCCTTCGACAGGCGCGATTCCTTCAATACGCTAAGCACCGCCACCGGATCGGTCGGCGCGATAAGGGCGCCGAATAAAAGAGCGTGAACATAGGAAAACGGAAATCCCAACAGATTGGCCGCATGCCATACGAGGCCGCCGGTGACGAAAGTAGCGACAACCACCCCGGCCGTTGCCAGGATGGCGATGAGGATCCGAAATCTACGCAACTCGCTCAAATCGACGTGCAGAGCGCCCGCAAAAAGCAGAAAGGCAAGTATGCCATGCAGAAAAAGTCCGGAAAAATCGATCTGACTGAGAGGTACGCTCACACTTTCGAGGCTGACCAAGCCGAGCTTCTCAAGCCCGAGCATGCCCAGGGAAATCACCAGCGCCACCAGCATAATGCCGATCATGGCGGGCAGCTTGAGAAACTTAAGGTTTATATAAGCGCCGAGCGCCGCTACCGTGAGCAGTATGGAAAAAATCTGAAAGCTTGTCATAACGCAGGTTCGAAAGGGTGGATACGTTGTTTATCCCAGCCTCCGGCTTGCGACAACTGCGTTATTTGCTTACGCGTAAGCTCGAAAGCGAATCGCCGATCTGGCTGAAAATAGTTTTAAGCTGCGTGGCGCTCGGCGAGCGAAACGCATAATTCGGCGCGGTGGCGCAGTTTTTCAGCAGGTCGATCGTCGCCTGGTCGATCGGGTTGCTCGATGTGTCGAGTGCTATCGTATAAACATAGACGCCGTTCGCTTTTAGCGAGCTGCATATTTGTATCATGCGGTCGTTCAACTGGGTCACGGCCGTGCTCATGTTGCTGGTTCCGAGCATGCCATCTTCCAGATAGCCGTAGGCGGTGCGGTCCTGGGCACAGGACCAGCTGCTGTTTTTGCATCCCATTGTATTCATGCCGTCGGTCAGTAGTACGAGCGCCTTGTTCATGCTTTTGGTGTGGTAATTAAGCGGCAAGCCGTTCGCGTTCATTGCCCCGCCCCAAAGCCCCTGCCAGCGCGGCGACAACATGCGCCAGCCCCATGCTAGACCAAGCGGAATATGCGTATTGCCTTGCGCGGTCATCGTGTTAATGGCATTCGTAATGGTTATGGCGTTTCCCGTCATCGGTGTCATCTGCTGCGGGCAGTAAAGGTTGGGCCCGTTCGAAGTCGTATTATAGGGACCATAGTATTGAGGTGTACCGGATCCGGTATCGGTGCATTTCCAGTTGCCATTCTTCTTGGTTTTTACCCAGCAGTTCGCATCGTCGCTGTGATAAAAATACTGATTGAACGGCGTTATGGAAGGTGGGTCATCGGTGATGTCCTGATCGATCGTCAGTGCGCTGCCGGGTATGAATTTGACCGGCGGTGCTTTGACGACACGAGAATCGACGCATCCCGCCCAGCCGCCGCTCGGCCCCCAGTTCAGGCTGGCCGAGTAGGATGCATCCAGCCAGTCTGTGTTGCCGCTGCCAATATTCACAGCCTGGGAAAAAGGCACGAGGCCCATCCACAGATTGCTGATGCTGTTTTGTCCGCCGGTAATAATGTCCACCAATGTCGTTGCCGCCGTTTTGAGCGCCGCAAGCTTGCCGTCATTCGCCATTGATCCTGTATTGTCGAGCACCATTACCAGCTCGAGGCCGGAAGCCGCTCGCGTAATCTGTGAATTTGCTTTTGCCGTCATGGACGTAATCCCGACGACTTGGAGAAATGTTGTCTGTAGAGTGGCGGTCGCCGACAAGTTAATAACATTGTTATTACTGGTCGCCGTGGCCGTGGCGCTCATCACCGTGGCGCCGAGATAGCCATTGAAATTGACGTTGAGATATTTCGTCACTTCCTGGTTGAGGTTGGAGGTGCTGACCGTCGAACCGGCGGCGAGCCCGGCCGCGTCGAGAGACGCCTGCAGCTTGGATTGCACGAGCTGCAGCCGTGCCGTATCGATGGCCGCACCGGTCGTCGCCGTGAGCATGATCATGGACATGCCGAGCAAGGGAAGCGTCATACCGGATTCGCTGCGGATGAAAGCGGCGAGCGAGCGGAACAGGAAACGGGAACCAAAAATCGAGCGCATCGCACCCTCCATTCATAAATAATTTATGTCGGCGGCGTCGTAAGCTGGCTGAGCCGGGGCTTGTAAATGGCGGCGCGGTAAACATCGCCGGGGCTTAAAATGCCGGCATCTCCGAACATCGGCGTAAAAACGTAATAAACTTCGGAGACGATCACATTTTCATTGTCGTTGAGCGTAAGGCCGTTGGGCATCGCGAGCGATGGGTTGCCGGGCAGGCCGATGCGGCTGGTGCGCCCGAGCGAACCGCCGCCGGTATACTGCCAGGTGATGGCGGGCGGCTGGCCGACGGGCTTGAATATCGAAGTCACGATCACGACGCCGTTGGCGCCGAACGGAAAGGGCTGCATCAACTCGCCGGCCGCCAGGGCAATATTGTTCAGGCCGGCCGTTGTTACACTCTGTTGCTGGGTGACGATGTTGGTCACGGTATAGGCGATGCGGTCGACGCGTTCATTGACGATCAGGCAATAGGCGCCGTCGGCCGTGCCGACCAACAGCGCCGCCCAAACCGGAATGGTCAGCGCGAATTCGGTCGCCGCCACTCCGCGCTCTGAATCCAGAAACCTCCGCAGCGGATTCCACGACAGTATGGTTTCAATAAGGTTCATTCTGCACCACGATGCGCGTCGACAAATTGAGATGACCGTCCGTACCGAT
>JBFWTA010000138.1:0-6934 GCA_050248075.1 Bdellovibrionales bacterium
GGCCTTCCTCGGCGACGTGATGGGCGATGAGAAGGTCCTGTTTCTCCAGCGGCTGTTGCGCATCGACCACCAGCACCACGACATGGGCGAGGCGGATGGCGCGGATGGTTTCATGGCCGCTCATTTTTTCCAGTTTTTCCGTGACCTTGCCGCGGCGTCGCAAACCGGCGGTATCGACGAGGCGCACCGGGCGGCCGCGAAAATTCCAGCCGATGGCTATGGCGTCGCGCGTCAGACCGGGTTCGGGCCCGGTCAGCATGCGGTCTTCGCCAATCAGGCGGTTGACCAGCGTGGATTTGCCGACATTCGGGCGGCCGACGATGGCGACATGAAGAGACGTGGGTTCGGAGTCCGGAGTCTGGGGATCGGAAGAAAAGTCTTTTTCCTTGTTTTCTGTTTTCGAACCTTGAACCTTGGGCCCCGAATTTCTCGCAGCTTTACGTTTGCGCGTCGGTTGTTCCACCGGCTCCGGCAGATTGCCCTCGGGCACCGCATTCTTGATGGCTTCGTAAAGCTCCGGCAGTCCTTCGCCATGTGAAGCGGAGATGGCGACCGGATCGCCGAAACCGAGGGCGGCGAATTCGTCGAATGTATCGGGCAGATATGTGCCTTCGCATTTATTGGCAAGAAGCAGGATGGGCTTGCCGCATTTGCGCAGCTCACGCGCAATCACCTTGTCGTCATCGGTGAGGCCGGCACGGGCATCGACCATAAGCAGGACGACATTGGTCTGCTCGAGCGCCTGTTTGGTTTTCTCGGCGGTGCGGGCGGCGATGCTGCCCTTTGCGCGGGTGTCTTCAAGCCCGGCGGTGTCGAGCACGCGGAAGGGCAGGTCGAAGAGATGCCCTTCGCCCTCGCGCCAGTCGCGCGTGACACCCGGCGTGTCGTCGACCAGCGCCATCTGCTTGCCCAGCAGACGGTTGAACAACGTAGATTTGCCGACATTCGGACGGCCGGCGATGGCGAGGGTGAACGGCATGACGGAACTTTAACACGAATAGACGCGGCTTTGAGGAGGGATTTTTAAATAAGCGCGGTTGTGTGCCCTCTCGTAAGCATAATAACGCCCTGATGACGTGTTTTACCGCAACGCCGTTATGCTCCCCTTATCAAGCACGACATACATCGTGTTGTTAACCACGATAGGCGGGATAGAGGCCGGGCCGGAGAGTTCAATTGTATCGAGCTGTCGACCATCCGACGGGTCAAAATTAACCAGCTGGCCGAGCGAGTTTACGAGCCACAGGCGGTTGGCGGCCATGATGGGGCCGGTCCATAGCACCGGGTCGGAGTCGTTATCCTCCGGATCCTCGCGTTTCTGCAGTTCGGAAACCCATATGACACGTCCGCTGTCGCGGGTGAGGGCGACGAGCTGCATGTCGTTGCTCAGCACATAAACGGTGTCGCCACTGACGAGCGGCGTGTTCACGCCGCCGATATCGGCTTCCCAGACGCGTTCGCCCGTGCGCTGGTCGATGGAGGCGGCGCGACCGCTGTGGCTGATGGCAAAAACACGGCCCTGGTCGACCACCGGCAGGCCGCGGATATCGGCAATAGCCGGCATGGCGCCGACCTGCGACGGCACGGTGAGCATATAGCTCCAGGATACGCGGCCGTTTTCAGGACGCAGGTTGAAAATCTCACCGGAGCTGTAGGCGGCGAGCACGCTGTCGCCCGCGGCCGCCGGGTTGGACGCGCCCATCAGCGTCGCGCTTTCGGCGATGCCGCGATGATGCCAGAGGATTTCCCCGGTTTTGGCATCGAGCGCCTTAAGCTCGTTGTCGATGCTGACGACATAAACGCGTTCGCCGTATACCGTCGGCGCGCCGCGCACCGGATTGCCGACCATACGCCGCCATTTCATCGTGCCGTTGGCAGGATCCAGGGCGATCACTTCGCCAAAGCCGCTGGATGCATACAGCATATCGTCGCCGAAGCTTATGCCGCCCCCGAGTTCGTCCTGGTCGGCATTTTCGGGGGTGGTGTCAAATTCCCATTTGCGGTCGCCGGTGGCGGCATCGAAAGCGCGCACGAGACCGCGGGAATCCATCGTAAACAGCATGCCGTTGGCAGCCACGGGCATGGCGAGCAGCTTGTAATCGGAATCCGAGCCTTCGCCGATGCTGGATGTCCAGATTTCTTTGGGACGCAGTTCGATTGCCGCGTTGGGTGTCGCATGGGAAGCGTTATACCCGGCTTGCGGCCAAATCCTGATGACATCGATGGGGGGAAGAACGGGTTTGACGTTTTTAAGATCGCCGTCGGCCTCAATTTTCCGGTTTTGCTCCAAAATGGCAATGCGTTTGCCTTTCGTGGTGCTGCCCTTGCTGGAGCCGGAATCGCAGCCAGCCAGCACGATGGCGGTCAGGATGACGGCCGCCAGTCCAAGCGCGCGCCGGAAGCGTCCGGAAAAAATCGTCATGGGGGTCATGGGTTACTCGTTGACGTAACGGGTCATGTCGGCAGCGCGCGCGGCAAGGGAAGAGGGAACGCCGGCGTCTTGGGATAACTCGGTGAAAAGCTGGCGGGCCATTTCCTTGTCGCCCTTCTTGAGGGCTAGGAATGCCGAAAGTTCCTTGGCCGTATGGCGCCAGGGGGCGTTGTCGGCAAGAAGCGGGCGCAGGCGCTGTTGAAGCTCGGCCGGATTACCTGTATCGAGCTGCGCCTTGACGGCATACAGATCGGCCAGCTGGCGGATGGCCGGGTCGGCCTTGGCATTGCCGGCGATTTCATTATATATCCCAATAGCTTTCGCCAGATCGCCACTGTCGGCGGAAATCTCGGCGGCATGAAGGCGCGCAAAGACAGCGGCGGTTTCGCCCCGATTTTCGCTGGCAAAGGATTCGAGGTCCTCGATTTTTTTGCTGTCGGCGACATCATTGCCGAGAATGCCGATCAGGGCGCTGGTGGCCTTTTGTTCGCGTTCGGCGCGCCAGGAATGCCAGCCTGTATAGGCCGCCGTGGCGACAATCACGAGAACCGCCGCCGCCACAACCCAGCCGCCATAACGTTTCCATAAGGCTTCGACGCGTTGGCGCTCTAGGTCGGCTTCGATTTCCTGGAAAATTGGGTTATGGGTCATGTTACTTCCATTTGATGGTACAGCCTACCGCAGGCTGTTGTTGCGACGGCGCGGGACCGCCCTGCGCGACGGATTTCATGGCCTCGAACAGCTCGCGCTTGCTGCCGGGCGGGGGCGGACCGTTACGGCCCGCATCGAGACGCCCACGATAGACCAGATTCAGTCCGGCGTCGAAGCCATAAAATTCGGGCGTGCTGACGGCGTCATAGCTGCGCGCGACTTCCTGTGTTTCGTCATAGAGATAGGGAAAAGGCAGCAGCATCTGGCCCGCCAGGCTCTGCATGTTTTCGAAACTGTCGTCAGGATAATTGTCCGCATCGTTCGAGCTGATGGCGGCCGCTCCGATGCCGAGCGATTTCAATTCCTTCATGTCGCGGATCATGCGGTCGAGCGCCGCCTTTACATAAGGGCAGTGATTGCACATGAAGATGACAACCAGGCCCTTCGGTCCGCGCACTTCCTCGAGCGTATGGAATTTGCCGTCGGTTCCCATGAGACGAAAGCCGGCTGCGTTCCAGCCGAGCTCCACGGGCTGTTTTTGATCTTTGACTGCCGTGCGGGACATGGGCAATCTCTCCTGACTTGCTGTGATGTTTCGCCCGTTAAGGAATATCGAACCGGCGAATTGCGCGCAAGCCGCCAAACAACCCATATTGCGGCATGTCTGAACGCCTGTCTCTGTTATTTCCCGCTTTACGTATCCCGGCCCGCGGCCGCGTGACGTTCAGCCGCGCCGAACTCGGCCTCATTCTTGCGGTATATGCCCGGCGCGTGGCGGCAGGGGAATGGCGGGATTATGCCATCGACCATATCGCCGGCCTGGCGGTGTTCTCGGTTTTCCAGCATACCCGGGAACAGCCTTGTTATAGCATCGTTAAATTCCGCCAGCCGGGCGACCGCCGCTCTTTCGAGTATGCGGTGTTCCAGAGACAGGCCTTGCTGCGGCGTAGCGCCGATCTCGAAAATGCGCTGCGGGTTTTGAAGCTCAAGCTTGTGGTGAAAGACTGATGCCCAACCTGACTGCCCTCTGCGATGCCGTGATTTTTACCGGCGATGCATTTGTCGAAGGCCATGCGCTGGTGACCGGCGAGGGAAAGATTGTCGATATCGTCTCGCGCAACCGGTTGCCCGGCGGGGTGAAGGCGGTGTCATGTGCCGACAAGATTCTCGTGCCCGGCTTTATCGACGCGCAGGTCAATGGCGGCGGCAATGTGATGTTCAACAACACGCCGACCGCCGAGGCGTGTCTGGCGATCGCACGGGCGCACCGGCGCTTCGGCACGACGCGGCTGCTGCCGACATGCATTACCGATCATGCCGATGTCACGCGTCGCGCCTTCGCCGCGATGCGCGACGCGCGCAAGAAGGACAAGGGTATTCTCGGCATCCATGTCGAGGGCCCGCATCTGAGCGAGGCGCGGCGGGGCGTGCATCTGGCGTCGCTGATCCGGCCGATGCAGGAAGACGATATCCAGTTGTACCGGCCCGAGGGTGATGAAACCGTTCTGGTGACGGTGGCGCCCGAAACGGTTCCGCCGGTGCAGATTTTACGGCTGCGCGGGCAGGGGGCGGTGGTGGCGCTGGGCCATACGCAGGCTGGGGCCGCCGAAACCCGCGCGGCGCTGCAGGCGGGCGCGACGGGCTTTACGCATCTGTTCAACGGCATGGGGGGCCTCAGCGCGCGCGGCGAGGGACCGGCCGATGTGGCGCTGGACGACCGCGACTGCTGGTGCAGCATCATCGCCGACGGGCATCACGTGAGCGCCGAGATGATCCGCCTCGCGCTACGCGCCAAGCCGGGACGGATATTTCTGGTCAGCGACGCGATGCCGCCCTCGGCCGCCGACGATCCGCAGCCTTTCGATCTCTATGGCGAAACCATCCGCGCGGAAAACGGGCGCTGCGTGAACGGCGAAGGAAAGCTGGCGGGCGCCGTCTTGACCATGGCGCAGGCGGTTCATAACTGCATAAACAAATTTGGCATCGATCCGCGCGAGGCCCTGTGCATGGCAACGGTCTATCCGGCGGAATTCCTGGGACTGCGCGGGATGGGGAAGCTGTTGCCGGGGTTTGCGGAAGATGTGGTGGTGATGAATGCGAAGTTTGGAGTGGAAAAGGTCATGAGCGGGTAGAGCGATAGAGTTCCTTTCCCTTGTGTGGATGAATGGTAGAAGACACATTGCTATAATGTGCTTGAAAAAGGAATTTTCCGGTTCTGATTTTAAAAATTTTTCCAAACCGCAAGATGCAACTCTGGCCTGTCCCGCCAGGGGCGGAAATCAAGCTGCAACTTCATATTCAATAAAAAGACTTTTATATTCCCAACCATGCCGCTCCCCTCAACCCGCTCATGCTGCCGAATTTGGCGGGGAGGAGTTTGGTGCGGGGGGATTTGGCGAGGCAGTACTGGCCCCAGCGCCGCGGGACTTCGTCGTAGATGCCGGGAAGGTCATTGAGGCCGCCGTTGATGACGATGACTTCGGGATCGAAAGTGTGGAAGATGACGGTGCAGGCTTTGGCGACGGTCGTGTAGAACTGGTCCAGCACGCGCCGCGCCTCCGCATCGCCGCCCTGTGCCAGTTCGCCGACATGCGCGGCGTCGGCTTCCTTGCCGGTCATGACTTTATAGAGGCGCGCGAGAGCCGGGCCGCTGATGGTTTTATCGAGACAGCCTTTCTGGCCGCAGCCGCAGGCGACCACCGGCCCGTCGGAGGCTTCGCGGAAGGGCAGCGGAACATGGCCGATCTCGCCGGCCATGCCGTGCGTGCCCTGATATAGTTTCCCGTCGATGACCATGCCGCCGCCGACACCCGTGCCCATCACCAGGCCGAAGACAAGCCGATGGCCCTGCCCGGCGCCGTCGATCGCTTCGGACAGCGCCGCGCAGTCGGCATCGTTGGCAATATGCACGTGATGGTTCGCCAGTTTTTCGAGATCCTGGCGAAACGGCTTGCCTGCAAGATAGGGGATATTGGGCGCGAAGACGGTTCCCTGTGTCTGGTCGATCATGCCCGCGATACCGATTCCGATTTTCGCCGCCTCGCCGCAAATTTTTTCGAATTCCGAAAAAAGTTTTCCGCAAGCGGCGACGAGCTCTTCATAACTGCCCGGCGTCGGCACGACGCTTTGCGCGACCGGATTGCCATTGTCGCCGAACACGCCGCCGGCCGTTTTTGTGCCGCCGATATCGAGGCCGATGAAGAAAGGCATGGTATTTGCTCCTCCTATAAACGTTACGATGTTTCGCGTGCGAACTTGTTTCGATCCTGTTTCAAACTGTTGCCGTCACAACACGAGGTCTTGGTTTAATAGGCAAAATTTGCCGATTTCGTTAAGAGATTTTTTATAAACGAGCCATAAGTTTACCAAATCGCAGGAAAACCCGGCAAAAAGTGCCGGGTAAAAGATGTCTACAGGCCTCGTTCGAGACCTTTGTATATGGAAAATTTACGAGCAAGCCAAGTCTCCGCCGTTAAACCCGCCAGAGGAGAATGAACCGGTGAACGCCCTTTTACAAACTCTCCGCAACCTCGGTCCCGCGCGCCTTGCCGCGATTATCATCGTCACCGCGAGCCTGCTGGGGTTTTTTGGCTTTATCATGACGCGTATTACATCGTCGCCGCTTTCGCTGCTTTACACGGATCTCGATCAGGCGGATGCAAGCGCGATCGTGCAAAAGCTCGACAGCATGAAGGTGCCGTATGAGGTTGATTCGACCGGCGGCCTGATTCGCGTGCCCTCCAGCCAGGTCGGCAAGCTGCGGATGATTCTTTCGGCCGACGGCCTGCCCAAGGGCGGTTCGGTCGGGTACGAGATTTTTGACCAGAAGGAAGGCTTCGGCACCACCAGCTT
>JBFWTA010000139.1:0-6901 GCA_050248075.1 Bdellovibrionales bacterium
ATCTCAATATTCTCAAGGAAATAAACGCGCTCGAAGGCCGAATGGCGAACCGCGAAGCAATCGTGCAAATGATCGGCAAACCCTTGGCGGCTACGATCAGCAGCACCATCGCTTTATTTGCGGTGCTGTTCGTCATTGGCCGCGCCTTATGGAATGTTATCTAGGGGTTGAAGATGGCTGAGCAAAAAACCGCCGATACGAAAGCAGCCGCAGGCACCGCGGCCGGAAAAAAAGGCGGCGGCATCGGTTTCATTCTTCTCATGATCGTTATCGGCGCGCTGGTGCCGTTCATTTATCCCAGTCTTTTCCTTTTTGTCGGCATGCTGCCGACCGCCGTGGCCATGTTTACAGTAAATGATAAGCAGGGAGCCTGGATCACGGCGATCGGCGCACTGAATGCTGCCGGCATAACGCCTTTCATCATCGAGCTATGGCAAAAAGGCCAGACGATGGACAACGCCCTTCGCATTATGGGGACGTCTGAAACCTGGCTGATCATGTTCGGCGCGGCGGGCGTCGGGCAGCTCATACTGTTTGCCGTTCCGCAGGCGATCACGTCGCTCACATTGGCCCGTGCCGAAGCGCGAATTCAGCTTCTCAAATCGCATCTCGATATCCTCAAGGCGGCATGGGGGCCGGATGTGGCGACGACGAAGCCGCTGGAAAAAGTCATCAAGGGAGAATGAGCATGAAATTAAAATGGTTCGGCCTGATCGCGCTCGCCGCCGTTTTTCTGGTGCAGCCCTGGCCGGCGCAATGCGAAAACTGCAAGGATATCGGCTGTCAGAGGTATATGGGCTATGTGCCCATCATGCTGCCGCAAATGCTGGGCGCCGACGAGATGATGACGGTTGCCATGGCGGGCGCGACATCGCCGGCGACGGCGCAGACCTGCCTTTATTCTAATAAAAATCGCGCTTTCGAGCAGGAAAGTCTGCCGTCCGTCGGCGGCTCGGCCAAGGTCGCCATCGACAATCTGCCGATCCTGTCTGCCAGTGACAGCAAAAAATTCGCCGATGCTTTTCCCAAAACGCCCGAAGCCGCCGACACGGGCGGGCAATGCGTCGACAAATACGCGCTTGAACCGCCGCTGGGCAATGTCCTCGTCAAGGGTACCACGCTTCAGATTTTAGGCTACGATCTTTCTGGCGACGGCAAAGGGCAACTGTTTGCATTGGTGCGTGTGACGGATCAGCCGAAAGCCAGCCCTTGATTTCACGACTGCTGCAGTAACCCTTCCTTCTCCGCCGCCAGCTTGATGTTCTTTTCCAGTTTCTGAAAAGCCCGCACCTCGATCTGGCGGATGCGCTCGCGGCTGACGCCGAAGCGTTGCGAGAGATCTTCCAGCGTTGCCGGATTTTCGTCGAGACGCCGGGCGACGATGATTTCACGCTCCCGTGCGTTAAGGCCGTCCATGGCGTCAGTGAGCAGCCGGTGGCGCTGGCTTGCTTCCTGCGTGCGGCCCAGGCGGTTGTCGACGGATTCCTGAGGGTCCACCAGCCAGTCCTGCCATTCGCTTTCGCCCTCGCCATCGCGGTTGACCGGGGCATTAAGCGACTGATCGCCGCCGCCCAGCATGCGGCGGTTCATGTTGACGACTTCTTCCTCCGGTACTTCGAGGCGTTTTGCGATTTTTTTTACGTCTTCGGGCGACAGATCGCCGTCGTCGATGGCTTTCATTTCGCCTTTAAGTCGCCGCAGATTGAAGAACAGTTTTTTCTGCGCGGCGGTCGTGCCGATCTTCACCAGCGACCACGAATGCAGGATGTATTCTTGAATGGCCGCGCGTATCCACCACATCGCATAGGTGGCCAGCCGAAAGCCGCGATCCGGATCGAAACGCTTGACCGCCTGCATCATGCCGACATTGCCCTCGGCGATCAGGTCGGCCAGCGGCAGGCCATAGCCGCGATAGCCGGTGGCGATCTTGGCCACCAGGCGCAGATGGCTGGTCACCAGCTTGTGCGCGGCGTCCAGATCGCCATGCTCTTTCCAGGATTTGGCGAGTATAAATTCTTCGTTCGCTTCCAGCAGCGGGAATTTTCTGATTTCCCGCAGGTAAAGAGCAAGGTTGCTGTCGCCGCCCTTGAGGGCCGGCAGGGAGTTGGATAGAGCGCTCATGATGAATGACTATATCAGCTCCTGTGATTTGTCAGAAATATGTCTTTTAGCCGCGTACTGCTTTGGCGAGCAGGGCCTGTAATTGCTTTATTTCCCGCGGCATGTCCGATTTGAATCGCAGCATTTTTTTGCTGAGCGGGTGCTGAAAACGCAACTCAACCGCATGCAGTGCCTGCCGCGGAAAGGCTTGCAGTGCCTTCACAATCTTGTCCGCTGACACGGTTTTCCGCCGCCCGTAAACCGGATCGCCGATCACATGATGCTTGCGATGCGCCAGATGCACGCGAATCTGATGTGTGCGTCCGGTCGCCAGATTGCACTCTACAAGGCTGGCAATTCCATAGACTCTTTTTACCGCGTAATAGGTCAGCGCCGGTTTGCCCTTGCCTGATACCGCCATCTTCTTGCGGTCCCGCATATGTCGGCCGATAGGCGCCTCGATTTCACCCGCCAGCGGCGTTGGCACGCCCCATACCAGCGCGTGATAGGTTCGGCTTAAGCTGCGGTCCGAAAACTGCTTCGAAAGCGCCTGGTGCGCTTTATCGCTTTTGGCGACCACCATAAGGCCGCTGGTGTCCTTGTCCAGCCGGTGCACGATGCCCGGCCTTGCCACCCCGCCGATGCCGCTGAGACTCTTGCCGCAATGGGCGAGCAGGGCGTTGACCAGCGTCTTGTCGCGATTGCCCGGCGCCGGATGCACCACCATGCCGGCAGGCTTGTCGATCACCAGCAAATCCTTGTCCTCATACACAATCTTGAGCGGCATTTTTTGCGCGTGCGGTTCGGCAGGTTCGGGGGGAGGAACGCTGACGGTATAAATTTCATCCATTCGCACTTTGTATGTGCCTTCCACAACCGCCGTGCCGTTCCGGCTGACTTGGCCTTCGGCAATAAGGTTCTGCAACCTCACGCGCGACAACGCATCCCCGGCCGCGAGCTGCGCCAAAGCCTTGTCGAGCCGCTGCCCCGCAAGCGCCTCGGGAATCGTCAGTTTCAGAATGATCGGTTTGGCCATGGCCGGCTTATAGCAAATCCCGGTGTTCTATTGTGCCGGGATATGCTTTGTTATGGTTAACGAATCGTCCTGCCTTTTACGTTTATGAGCAAATCCATTGCCGCGCTTGTCGAAAAAGTCCTCCCGCCACGCGTGTTACGCGAGGCACGGGGCATTTTGGCCGATTTCTGGAAGGATACGCCCTGTACCTTCCCGGCCATAGAACTCAAGCTTGGCCCGAAAAAACTTAGCCTGCCAAATATATTGAAGCCTGTTCCCCGTGTTGAGGCCATCATGCCGGCTGCGGCTCTGCCTGCCGCTCCCTCCGCATGCTGGCATGCCCAGCCCGGCGAGCTGGCGGAAAAAATGTGGGGCGAGGGCTGCATGCTGCCGGCCGCTGACGCCATCATGGAAATGCTTGCCGCGCCACTTCAGCTCAACAAGGAAAAGAGCCTCATAGACTTTTCAGCCGGGCTGGGCGGTGCGATGCGCAAGATCGCGGGCCGGGTCGACCGCATTCAGGGCTATGATATCGATCCCGCCATCGCCGCGCGCGGCATGGAAATGTCGGCGAAAGCCGGGAAAGCAAAACAGGCGCCGATCGAATCTTTCGACCCGCAAAATCTTTCGCTGCCTGCCATGCATGACGGAGCGCTGGCGCGCGAGTTGTTTTACCGTGTGAGCGACAAAGGCAAGTTATTTTATATTATTTCTTCCGCCTTGAAGCCGGGCGGGGCGGTGTCTTTTACCGATTACATCGTCGATCCCGAAAACCGCGACCAGCCGGCCATTGTCGCCTGGCAGGCTTATGAAAGCATGGCGCAGCCGTCCGGCGTTATCGAAATGGCCGAAGCCTGGGCCAAGGTCGGTTTCGTCATGCATGCCAGCGAGGATCAGACGCCGCTCTACCGGCAGGAGGTCGTGAAGGGGATTAACAGCTACGTCGCAGCCCTTAAGGCCGCCCCGCCGCCGGATCCCGAAACCAAGAAAGCCATACTTTATGAGGTTGAATTATGGATTCACCGGCTTGCCGCCATCCAGCAGGGAATGAAGTTCTATCGGTTTTTTGCAGCGAAATCATAAAGATAGACCTGTTTTTCAGATAAGGAACAGGCTACCTTTTCCTGTAAAAATACGCTAAATCAATCCCATGCATAATTTGGCTTATACCGAAGATCAATCCGTGTCGACCGTACTGGACCGCTCCATACAAAGCGCTGCGGAAACGCTTCTGCGCCTGCAAAACAATGACGGGCATTTTGCGTTCGAGCTCGAAGCCGATGCCACTATTCCGGCCGAATATATTTTACTTGACCATTTTTTAAACACGATCGATCAGCCACTGCATGAACGCATGGGGGTTTACCTGCGCGCCATCCAGGAAGAGCATGGCGGCTGGCCTTTGTTCCACCGCGGCGATTTCGATATCAGCGCCAGCGTGAAAGCCTATTTCGCCCTCAAATGCGTGGGCGACGATATTAACGCGCCGCACATGGCGCGGGCACGCGAAGCTATTCTCCGTCACGGCGGCGCGGCCAAAGCGAATGTCTTTACCCGTTTTCAAATGGCGCTGTTCGGCGCGGTGCCCTGGAAAGCGGTGCCGGTGATGCCGGTCGAGATCATGTTACTGCCGCGCTGGTTTCCATTCCATCTCAGCAAGGTTTCCTACTGGTCGCGTACCGTGATTGTGCCGATGCTGGTGCTCATGGCGAAAAAACCCCGCGCCCGCAATCCGCGCGGCATAAAAATCGACGAATTGTTCGTTGTCCCGCCGCAGCAGGTAAAAAACTGGCATAGCAATCAAAGCCGTTCGATATGGAATTCCGTGTTCCGTATGATCGACGCCGTTCTGCGCGCGGCCGAACCCTTAATGCCGGCCGGTCCGCGCCGCAAGGCCATCACCCGGGCGGTAGAATGGATTATCGAACGCCTCAATGGCGAGGATGGCCTCGGCGCCATCTATCCGGCCATGGCGAATACCGTGATGATGTTCGACACGCTTGGTTATGCGCCCGAAAACCCTCATGCCGCCACGGCGCGCCGTGCCGTCGACAAGCTGGTCACGGTGGGCGAGGGTTATGCCTATTGCCAGCCTTGCCTGTCGCCGGTCTGGGATACGGCGCTCGCCGGCCACGCCCTTATGGAAGCCGGCGCACCGCGTGAATCCGTGGAAAAGGCGTGCGAATGGCTGGCCAGGGAACAGATTCTCGATGTCAAGGGCGATTGGGCCGACTGGCGGCCGGATATCCGGCCGGGCGGCTGGGCTTTCCAGTATGCCAACGATCATTACCCCGACGTCGACGACACCGCTGTTGTCGCCATGCTGCTGCATCGGCTGGATGCCGACCGATATACCGTTAACATCTCGCGCGCCGCCGAATGGGTGCGCGGCATGCAAAGCAAAAACGGCGGCTGGGGTGCGTTCGATGCCGATAATACTTATTACTACCTCAACCACATTCCTTTTGCGGATCACGGCGCCTTGCTCGACCCGCCCACGGTCGACGTAAGCGCGCGTTGCGTGGGCCTGCTTGTGCAGACCGAAAATGTCAGCCGCAAGGACGAACAGTTCGCCCGCGCCGTCGATTACCTCATCAAGGAACAGGAACCGGAAGGCTGCTGGTTTGGCCGCTGGGGCACGAATTACGTCTATGGCACATGGTCGGCGCTCGTGGCCCTCGATGCGGCCGGTGTCGCCCGCAATTCGCCGGTCATGCGGCGTGCGGTCGATTGGCTCGTTTCGAAACAGCGTTCCGACGGCGGCTGGGGCGAAGACGGCGCCAGTTACTGGCACGGACAGCCGAAGGGCGAAGGCAAGGCCAGCACGCCGTCTCAGACTGCCTGGGCACTGCTCGGCCTGATCGCCGCCGGCGAAGCAAACCATCCGGCCGTGGAAAGTGGCATTTCTTACCTCATCGCCACGCAAAACGATCACGGCCTGTGGGACGAAGACCTCTATACCGCCGTCGGCTTTCCGCGCGTGTTCTATCTGCGCTATCACGGCTATAAGGCTTTTTTCCCGCTCTGGGCGCTCGCGCGCTACCGGAACGTCAGGCAAGGGCGCAAGTCGAACGTCAATCTGGGGATGTAATGCTCGGCGTATTGTGCGGCATCGATGCGGAGGCGGTCATCGCCCGCAAACTCACGGATACCGAAGTCGGCTGCGCCGGCGCACGGCCGCAGAAGGCGCGCTGGATCGCCCGCGACCTTGTGAAACGCGGCGCCAAGCGCCTCATGAGCTTCGGCATCGCCGGCGGTCTGGAGCCCGGCCTGCCGATCGGTTCCATGATCATAGGCTCCCATGTCGTGGCGACCGACGGCAACTGGTCCTGCGACAGCAACTGGGTCGGCGAGCTGTTGCAGAAATTTCCCGGCGCGCATTGCGGTGGCGTCTGGGGTTCGGAAAAACTGGTGGCGACCGCGCGGGAAAAGCGCGCGCTCTATGAACGCTCGCGCTGCCTGATCGTCGACATGGAAAGCCATTGCGCCGCCCAGATCGCCGCCGAGGCTCAATTGCCCCTGTCGGTGCTGCGCGTGGTCTGCGACAGCTCCGACATGGATGTCCCGCAACTCGTCATGGCCGCTATCGGCGAGGATGGCCGCATCAATACCGGCCGCGCCCTCTGGCATCTCCTCCGCCATCCCAGCCAGGTTCCCGACCTCTTCCACGTCATGCGCGGCACCGGCCGGGCGCTGAAAGTGCTGGGGGAGGGGATCAAGATAATGAATTGAAGCGCGAGGGGCTGGAAGTTTGGGGCAAATAGAAACCGTATCTGGTCTTTCCGC
>JBFWTA010000140.1:0-6896 GCA_050248075.1 Bdellovibrionales bacterium
CAGTATTAATCAAGATTACCGGAAGTATTGGCCATTCATATTTTAAAAATTTTCTTGGAACTGCCTAAAATTTGTGCAATTCCTTCTCCCGAAAATTTTTTAAGTGCCATTTTTCAAAATTCGGATTTTTAAGGGAGAAGATTATGAAGCCTGCCCGTATTCAATTTATTGCGTGCCTTGCGTTCATCGTATTCGGAGTGTTTTACACCTTCACTTACGCCGATGCGCGGGTCCGCGTTTCGCCGGGCACGACCGGCTGTTCCGCCCCCATGGGCAACAGCGGTGTCGGCACCTGCGACCAAAGCCATGGCGCCAAGAAGAACGCGCCGGCCACGACGGTAAAGCCGCCGAAGAAGAAGCATCACCATTTCCGCGCGCATCGCGGCCACCACTTCAAGGCCCGGCATGGTCATCATTTCAAGGCGCGCCATCATGGCCATCGCTTCAAGGCAAAACACGGCCACCATTTCAAGGCCCGCCATTTCCGTGGCGGCCATCACTTCCGCGCCATCCGCCATCACGGCTTCAAGGCCCATCGCGGCGGTCACCGCGGAGGCCACCACAAGGGCGGCCATCGCGGCGGTCATCGCGGACACCGTGGCGGTCACCACTAAATTTTATAGTACGGTATAGTCGAGGTTATATGCAGGCGCGTCCCTCTTCCGAAAGGAAGGGGGACGTTTTTTGCCATTTCGGCTACGGTAATCCCCTGGCCGGGGTCTCTCCCTACGCACGGTCGCCGCTTAAGCGGTCGTGGCGCGTTCAAACTCTTCGAACTCTTGAGCCAGTATCTCAGCTTCCGCCATCGCCACCTTACTCCACGCGATCCACTCGTCGTTGCGTCTTCCCTTCGGCCCAGAGAGGAACTCCGCTATCTCCCGCCTCGCAGACTCGACGTCTTGCGGAGCGTCCCCACCCGGCATCTCGCAATCGAGCACCTCTTCTCCTATGCCGTCCTGAAAATGGCTGAGGTGGACGTACGCGTGCGCGAGCGCACGGCGTTTCTCAGGGTATTGTTTCCACGCGTCTTTGATGGCTTCCTTGACTTCCTGTTTGGAGCCTCGGAGCCGCGCTGTTCCCATCATCGCAGCGGGGCGCAACTCCATTAGCTCCCCGAGAATCTCTAGCAGATACCTAGAACGTTTGATCTGCTTCACGCCTGCTCTGCGGAGCATATCGAACAGTGGCGACTGTTCATTGGTCCAGTCCTCGCTCACGACGAACGCCTTTATCTGGCGCGGCAGGGTCGCATTCATCTTATACAGCGCTTCGTGAAAGGTTTCGCGCCCGCCGAGGTTTGCGCCCTTAGCGCAACTTACGACGAACTCCGCAATTTCAGCCAGTGCTGCATCGTCGACCGCAGCCGGACCGACGGAAAGCTTGCGCAATTCGTTCCTAAGTATCATCTGCGCCATGCGCCTCGGCGGCGTCACGGCAGCGATGATGGTCGGAAGCACGAATTTGTAGAACAGGAATGCGCCCGCCGCGAGACCGACTGCGACTAGGATCGTTGTCATCTTTGCTCTCCGTCAACCGCGCCGACTAGTTCCTCTTCTTCTCCTCGACGCTCCGTTTTATCTTAGCAAGGTCTTTCTGGATTTCCTGCTCGCTGAACCCCGCGGCCCTTAGCTTGTCGACGGCTTCCGTAAGGTCACCTTGGGCAAGGAACGCCGCCTTGTCGCTGATGGGCAAACACTCGTCCATACCGGCGACGCAGTACCAAGCGTCCCCGTTGCGGGTATCATATTTCGCATATGACATTGGATCGATGTGGTGGAAAGAATATCTACCGGTGCAGGAGTGGACGAAGATTACGCCCGCTACGAGTAGCAGGCCGAGGAAGATCAGGAGGCCGTTCTTGTTCATTCGTTGATGGCCGTCGCTTCGAACACGGTGCTTATACGGTACTTGGTCTTAGGACTTTCAAGGCGCCGGAGTCACAACGCCTTGTTTCGATTCAGTAAAACTGGTGACCTCGATGGGATTTGAACCCATGGCCCCCTGATTAAAAGTCAGATGCTCTACCGCTGAGCTACGAGGTCACGCCGGTATCACGTATCAGATTTCGGGGGGTTGCCGCAAGGATGGCCTTGAAAAAGGCCTGAATCCGTTAATCCCGCACTTCGGGATTAACCTTACGGCGGCCGGCTTTTTGCTTGAAGGACGCCGCCAACTGGGCGGCGATGCGGGGGCTGACGAAGGGTTTGACGTCGCCGCCGAGGCGGGCGATTTCCTTGACGAAGCGTGAGGAAATGAACTGCGTACCTTCGGTCGCGGTCAGAAAAATCGTCTCGATTTTGGGGTTCATGCGGTAATTCATCGCCGCCATCTGGATTTCGTATTCGAAGTCGGAGGCCGCGCGCAGCCCGCGGATAATGACCGAAGCCCCCACCTCGACCGCAAAATACATCAGCAGGTTTTCGAACGGCAGCACCTCGATATTCTTGTGCCGCAGGGCCTCGACTTCCTGCTTGACCATCTTGACGCGGGTCTTGGTGTCGAACAGTGGCCCCTTGCCCGCATTCTTGGCGACGCCGATGACCAGTTTATCGACCACCTTCGCCGCCCGGTGAATGATATCGAGATGGCCCAGCGTGATCGGGTCGAAGGTGCCGGGATAGAGGCCGATGCGGTGCGTTTTAGACATCCGTCTCGCCCGCTTCCGTTTCGCTGCCTTCATCCCCCGACTGATCCTCCAGCGCCGCCACCGAGACCACCTTTTCCCCGGCATCGACGCGGAACACAGTGACGCCCTGGGTCCGGCGGCCGGCGACGCGGATATCCTTGACCGGCATGCGGATGATCTGGCCGCCGTCGGAAACCAGCATGATGTCCTGCTCCACCCTGACCGGAAATGACGCGGTGATCTTGCCGTTGCGTTCCGACATTTCCATGTTCCAGATGCCCGACCCGCCGCGGCTGGTGATGCGGTATTCATAGGCCGATGTGCGCTTGCCGAAGCCGCGTTCGGACACGGTGAGAATAAATTCCTCCTGCTTCGCCAGATCGGCGAAGCGTTCGGCCGAGAGCGTGACACTGGCCGTTTCTTCCTCGTCATCGGCGCCGGCCGCCGCGTCTTCCTCGCCTTCGGCGCGCCGCGCGGCGTTGGCCTGGCGTATATAGGCGACGCGTTCCGCAGCTTCGGCCTCGACATGGCGGAGAATGGACATGGAAATCAGCTCGTCGCCGTCCGCCAGCTTGATGCCGCGCACGCCGACGGAGGTCCGCCCCGTGAACACGCGCACATCGGCGACCGGAAAGCGGACCGATTTGCCCGCGCGCGACGCCAGCAGAATATCGTCGTTTTCCGTGCAGGTGCGCACGGCAATCAGCTTGTCGCCTTCTTCCAGCTTCATGGCGATGATGCCGGAGGGGCGCACGTTGCTGAAATCCGACAACTGGTTGCGGCGCACGGTGCCCGCCGACGTGGCGAACACGGCGTTCAGGCTTTCCCACGTCGTTTCGTCCTCGGGCAGATGGAGCGTCGTCGTGATGGTCTCCCCCTGCTCCAGCGGCAGCAGATTGACCAGCGCCTTGCCCCGCGCCTGCGGGTTGCCGAGCGGGAGTTTATAGACCTTGAGCTTGTAGACACGGCCGAGCGACGAGAAAAACAGCATCGGCGTATGCGTGCTGGCGACGAAAATATCGCTGACGAAATCTTCTTCCTTGGTGCTCATGCCGGTGCGGCCCTTGCC
Source organism: Bdellovibrionales bacterium (assembly GCA_050248075.1). Lineage (GTDB taxonomy): Bacteria > Pseudomonadota > Alphaproteobacteria > UBA9219 > UBA9219 > JBFWTA01. The sequence continues at coordinate 3,696 of JBFWTA010000140.1, forward strand.
GCCGCGCTTTTGCGCGCGGTAGGTGGAGAGCGGCACGCGCTTGACGTACCCCGCATGGCTGACGGTCACGACCATGTCCTCGCGCTGGATCAGGTCTTCGATATCGGTCTCGAACTCCTGTTCCTCGATCTGCGTCCGGCGCGGCGTCGCGAACTTGTCGCGGATTTCCGTAAGCTCGTCCGACATGATTTTGAGCACGCGTTCGCGATTGGCGAGGATGTCGAGGTAATCCTTGATCGCCTCCACGACTTCCTTGAGGTCGTTGCCGACCTTTTCGCGCTCGAGGCCGGTGAGGCGATGCAGGCGCAGGTCCAGAATGGCCTTGGCCTGCGCTTCCGACATTTTATAAGTATTGTCTGCGCCCATCGCCGCATTTTCGTCGACAAGGGCAATCAGCGGCGCGATATCGGCGGCGGGCCAGGCGCGCACCATCAGTTCCTGACGGGCAACGGCCGGGTCCTTGGCCTTGCGGATCAGCGCGATCACTTCGTCGATATTGGCGACGGCGACGGCGAGGCCGAGCAGCACATGCGCGCGGTCGCGCGCCTGGCGTAATTCGTATTCGGTGCGGCGCGTGATAACCTTCTCGCGGAAACCGATGAAGGCGGCGATGACCTGCTTCAGGTTCATCAGTTCCGGCTTGCCGGCATTGAGCGCCAGCATGTTGACGCCGAAGCTTGTCTGCAGCGCGGTGTGCTTGAACAGCTGGTTCAGCACGATGTCCGGCATGGCGTCGCGCTTGAGCTCGATCACCACACGCACGCCGTCGCGGTCGGATTCGTCGCGCAAATCGGAAATGCCTTCGATGATTTTTTCCTGCACGCATTCGGCGATGCGCTCGATCAGGCGGACCTTGTTGATCTGGTACGGAATTTCGGTGGCGATAATCGCGGTGCGGTCCTTGCGGATTTCCTCGAAATTCGTGCGCGCGCGCATGACGATGGACCCGCGCCCGGTATGCGCCGCCGCGCGGCATCCGGCATGGCCCAAGATCAGGCCGCCGGTCGGGAAATCGGGTCCCGGCACGATGGCCACCAGCTCCTCGATGCTGATATCCGGGTCCTTGATGTAGGCCAGACACGCGTCGATCACCTCGCCCAGATTGTGCGGCGGGATATTGGTCGCCATGCCGACGGCGATGCCGCCCGCGCCGTTGACCAGCAGATTGGGGAACCGCGCCGGCAGGACATCGGGCTCCTGCGAGGATTCATCGTAATTCGGATGGAAATCGACGGTGTCCTTGTCGATATCCTCCAGCAGCGCCTCGGCCGATTTCGCCAGGCGCGCTTCGGTGTATCGCATCGCGGCGGCGTTATCGCCGTCCATCGACCCGAAATTGCCCTGCCCGTCGATGAGCGGCAGGCGCATCGAGAAATCCTGCGCCATGCGCACCATGGCGTCGTATATCGCGCTGTCGCCATGCGGGTGATATTTACCCATGACATCGCCGACGATGCGCGCGGATTTTTTATACGGCTTGGTGCTGTCGTACCCGCCCTCCTTCATCGCGTACAGAATGCGGCGATGCACGGGCTTCAACCCGTCGCGCACATCCGGCAGCGCGCGCGACACGATCACGCTCATCGCGTAATCGAGATAGGAACGGCGCATTTCCTCTTCGATGGTAATCGGCGCGATATCGGAAGGCGATGCGGGGGCGGTGTTATCGGTCAAGTTTTCTACCTATGGACTACCCGATTTACGGGAAGAATCAGTGGGTTAAGAATGTTCCGGCAAGGTAGCATTTCAGGCCGGGAAGGCAAGGATAAAGTGGCGGATTATTCTTTTTGAATCAGCGGGTTATTGCATCGTGTGCCGTCTGAAATCCATGCGTTCGTGGAGAATACGAAGAATAGGTATAATCTTCTCGTCGACGATATAAAAAACAACATGCCGGGCTGCACGGCGACTTAAGACGGTCGCGGACATTCCGCGTTTACGACTCCCACCTTCCGGTTTTGCCGCAATAGAAAAGATGATTTTATCGAGTGTGGCCTTATACTTTTCCCACTGAGCGTTGACCCAGCGTCCCACCGTATAGTGCATAATTGCCTCTATATCGGCATGAGCTGCCGGCGCAAGGATTACTTGCCGCCCCATGGTTCCTCGTCTCCCGGACCGATGACGTCAGGATCGTATTTCATCGGTTTGCCGGAGGCAATACGGCTTCGCACCTTGCGCTCCAGGTTGGGCCAGAATTTTTTATCATAGGGCACGCCCTTCCCTTTCTTCACATCGTCCAGCCCCTTCTGCAGGGCGGCCATCAGGCGCGGGTTTACGGAATCCGGGTCCTGTTCGCGCATACGGCGTACGGCGTCGCGCACCACTTCGGTGACGTTGCTGTAATATCCCTGCTCGACCTTCATTTTCACGAATTGCTCGTCCACGGGGGGAAGGTTGATGTTCATGGCAGGCTCCGGGATTAGACAAAATCAGTTCATATTATGCGCACAAAAAGATCAAAAAACAATCAAATCTCAAAAATGCCCGGGGTTTCAAAAGCTTGCGTGGTTTAGGCCGCAGCCAGAACCCCGTCCTTAATCTCCACCACCCGCATCATGCGCCGCGCGAGTTCATGGTTATGCGTCGCCATCAGCAGCGCGAGGTTTTGCGAGCGGATGAGGTTTTCCAAAACTGCGAACACATGATCCGCCGTTTGCGGGTCGAGATTGCCGGTCGGCTCGTCGGCAATAAGCAGTTGTGGCGCGTTGGCCAGCGCGCGGGCCAGCGCCACGCGCTGCTGCTCGCCGCCCGACAGGCGCGCAGGACGGTGATCGGCGCGGTTCGACAGTTCCACCAGCGCCAGCAACTCCTCCGCGCGCCGCGCAGCCTGTGCTTTCGAAACGCCCGCGATCATTTGCGGCAAGATCACGTTTTCCAGCGCCGAAAATTCCGGCAGCAAATGATGGAACTGGTAAACGAAACCGATTTCCTTGCGGCGCAAGGCCGTGCGGCCCTTGTCGTCCAGCGACGACGCATCGCGCCCGCCGATGATGACCGTCCCGCCGCTCGCGCGTTCCAGCAATCCCGCGATATGCAGAAGCGTCGATTTGCCCGATCCCGACGGTCCGATCAGCCCCACCGGCTCGCCGGCATGGATCTGCAGCGAACAGCCGCGCAGAACCCGAAGCTCCCGCCCGCCTTGCGAAAATATCCGCACCACATCGCGCAGTTCGAGAACCGGATTATTCATACCGCAGC
>JBFWTA010000141.1:0-6817 GCA_050248075.1 Bdellovibrionales bacterium
ACCGATGAAGTGTATGGATCGCTGGGCGAGTCCGGGCGGTTCGTCGAAACCATGCCTTACGCGCCGAATTCGCCTTATGCCGCGAGCAAGGCGGCGGCCGACCATCTGGCGCGGGCGTGGCAGAAAACCTATGACCTGCCGGTTATCATCAGCAACTGCTCGAACAATTACGGGCCCTGGCAGTTTCCGGAAAAGCTGATCCCGCTCATGATCACCAAGGCGCTGAATGGCGAGCCGATGCCGGTCTATGGCCAGGGGGCGAATGTGCGCGACTGGCTGTTCGTCGAGGATCACGCGGAAGCCTTGCATCTGATTTTCAGCAAGGGGCGCGTGGGCGAGAAATATAATGTCGGCGGCAATGCCGAGCGGCGGAATATCGAAGTCGTGCGGCAGATTTGCGGCATGATGGACGAGATGCTGCCGGACGCGCAGAAACCGCATAGCCGGCTCGTTTCCTTTGTTGACGATCGCCCGGCGCATGACGAGCGCTATGCGATGGATTTCACCAAGTTGAAAACCGAACTCGGCTGGACGCCGCGCACGAATTTCGAGGAAGGGCTGCGCAAGACGGTGACGTGGTATCTGGCCAACCGCGCATGGTGCGAGGATATACGGGCACGGAAATACAGCGGGCAGCGGCTGGGCCAGCTCGCGGGGAATGCCTGATGGCAACAAGGCGCATCATGCTGCTCGGCGCCAATGGGCAGGTCGGACAGGCGCTGCGTGCGGAACCCCTGCCCGCGGATTGGGAATTGCGGCCTTATGCGCGGCAGGAGCTGGATATTACCGACCACATGGCCGTGCAGGCGGCGATGCATGATTACCGGCCGGATGTCATTATCAATCCGGCGGCGGTGACGAATGTCGACGCGGCGCAACACGACCCGCAGCTTGCGCTGGCGGTGAATTTCGACGCCATCGCGAATTTCGCGGCGCAGTGCTCGGCGATGGATATTCCATTTATCCATCTGTCGACGGATTATGTATTCGACGGCCGTGACGGCGAGGTGCCGTACAAGCCGGACGACAAGGTGAACCCCATCAATATCTATGGCGACAGCAAGTTCATGGGCGAGGAAGCCTTGCGGCACGAGCTGGCCTGGCATGTCATATTGCGCGTGTCGTCGGTGTTCAGCGTGTTCAGCAAGAATTTGCTGACCGGCATTCTGGGTTCCATCGACACGCAGGACGAGATCAGGGCGGCGGAGGACCAGATTTGCGCGCCGACCTATGCGCCGGATATCGCAAAAGGCATTCTGGCGATTGTATCCGCCATACTGAAAGGCCAGCACAATATTTACGGCACCTACCACTTATGCGGCACGCCCGCGGTCACGCGGCTGGAATTCGTGCAGACGATCATGGACGCCTATGCGCCTTACACGCAGAAGCGCCCGAGGATTACGCCCGTATCCGTGCACGATACGCAAGGCAAGGCGCCGCGCCCGGCTTATTCGGTGATGGATTGCGCAAAGACGCAGGCGGTGTTCGGGGTGGTGCAAAGGGATTGGCGTATAGGGCTTGGCGAGGCTCTGGAAGCCCTCATGCAGAAGCGCAGGAATACCGCATGACCCGTAAAGGCATCATTCTCGCCGGCGGCAGCGGCTCCCGGCTTTATCCGGCGACGAAGGCGATCAGCAAGCAGCTGATGCCAGTGCACGACAAGCCGATGATTTATTACCCGCTGGCGACCATCATGCTGGCGGGCATCCGGGATATCCTGATCATCAGCACGCCGCGCGACCTTCCGTTGTTCCGCGATCTGCTGGGCGACGGCGAACAATGGGGCATTCGGCTGAGTTATGCCGAGCAGTCCGAGCCGCGCGGGCTGGCCGAGGCCTTTATCATCGGGCAGTCTTTTATCGGCCGCGATCCGGTGGCGATGATTCTCGGCGATAATCTGTATTACGGCCAGGGGCTGCCGCAAATTTTGAGCGCGGCATCCAAAAGCATAACCGGCGCCCGGGTATTTGGCTATCGCGTGGCCAACCCGTCACGTTACGGGGTGATCGGGTTCGACGACGCCGGCAAACCGGCAAGCCTGATCGAGAAGCCGCAACAGCCGCAATCGCGCTGGGCGGTCACGGGACTCTATTTTTACGATAACGACGTTGTAAATATCGCGCGCAGTTTAACGCCTTCGCGGCGCGGCGAGCTAGAAATCACCGACGTCAACCGCGTCTATCTGGACCGGAAGCGGCTGGATGTCGTCAAGCTGGGGCGCGGTTATGCGTGGTTCGACACGGGCACGCATGAATCGCTGGGGGATGCCACGGAATTCGTGCGGATCATAGAGCAACGCCAGGGATTAAAACTCGGCTGCCCGGAGGAAATTTCGTATGCACAGGGTTATATTAATGCCGAACAGGTGTTAAAGATTGCTTCCACCATGGGCAACACCGCCTATGCGGATTACCTGCACGAGCTCGTCGAGCCGGATGCGGCGTAGTCCCTCCCGCCGAACCGGACCTTGCCACGCATGAACCGCGCCATCGATATTCCTATCCTGCTTTTTGTGTATCTGCTTGCGCTCGGTTTTACGTTTTGCGCGCGCAACATGCTGCTCAAGCGTGCCCTGCTCGATTACCCGAACGAGCGCAGTTCGCATAAAACGCCCGTGCCGCGCGGCGGCGGCTGGGCGCTGCTGGCCGTGCTGGTGCCGGGAATGATTATCTCGGGCCTGGCCGAGGGAACCCTGGCGAATTACACCGGTTTGATAGCAGGCGTTTCGCTACTGGCTTTCGTGTGCTGGCTCGACGACCGCAAGCGCGGCGGCGTCAGCGCCGGCTTGCGCCTCGGCGCGCATATCGTGGCGGCCTGTTTCGGCAGCCTTGCCTTTTCATCGGACCAGACGCTGTTCGGTTCCTGGCTGCCTTTCTGGCTGGACCGGACGATCATGATCGTCGGATGGGCGTGGTTCATGAATTTATATAATTTTATGGACGGCATCGACGGCATAACCAGCGTCGAAACGGTTTCAATCGCGGTGGGCGTGTGCCTCGTGATGCTCGCGTCCAATATCGCGAACCCGTTTGCCGTTACGCTGTCCACGCTGCTGATCGGCGCCTGCCTCGGCTTTCTTGCGTTCAACTGGCATCCCGCCAAAATATTTCTGGGTGATGTCGGCAGCGTGCCGCTGGGCTATCTTACCGGCTTCATGCTGCTGGTGCTGGCGACGAACGGGCATCTGGCGCCCGCGCTTGTTTTGCCGGCTTATTACCTGGCCGATAGCGGGCTGACGCTGATCCGGCGCGGCTTGAAGGGCGAAAAAATCTGGAAGGCGCACCGGTCGCATTATTACCAATGCGCCGCCAACCGCACGGGCCGGCATGACCGGGTAGTAATGTGGATTGCCCTGGCTAATCTGGCACTGATTGTTGCCGCTATCGGGGCGGTGACACAGCCTCTGACGGGACTGGCGGCCGGTATTGCGGTCGTTGCGTTTTTGCTTAAGAAGATGCATAAAGAAGGCCATTCAACAGGCTGATAAATATGGCTTCTATCCGTTTATCGCGGCGATCGCTGGCTATGGTGCACGACATTGTCATGTCGGCGATTGCCTTTCTGCTGGCGCTTTATCTGCGCATGGGCGAAACGATCGTCAGCCTGCCGCCAAGCTCCATCGCCCTTTCCCTGCTGATTTTCACGGTTACCTGCGCGGCGGTTTTCTTTGCCTGCGGGCTGTACCGAAGCATCTGGGCGTTTGCGTCGCTGCGCGATCTTCTCGATATTCTGCGGGCGGTAACTATCGCGGTTCTGGTATTCGCGCTGGTTTGTTTTGCCCTGACGCGCCTCGAAAACGTGCCGCGCACCCTGCCCTTCATGGCGTGGTTTATTCTCATGGCGCTTCTGGGCGGCACGCGGATAGGATTTCGCCTGCTGCGTGAAAGAAGGCTCGGCGCGCTATGGGAACGGTCCGGCGGCGGGCGCGTGAACGTGCTGCTGGTCGGCGCGGGCGACGAAGCCGATTTATTCATGCGCGCCCTCAATTCCAACCCGCAGGCGCCGTTTCATGTGGTGGGCGTGATCGGCGAGAACGACAAGCGTGTCGGGCGATCCATTCACGGCGTTCCGGTAATGGGCACGGTAGAAAACCTGAACGATATTTTCGAGAAGCTGCGCGCTCGCGGCAAGGTGCCGAGCCGTGTGGTGCTGACCAGCGCCGTGACCCGCTTTAACAGCGGATTGGCCGCGAAAATTCTTGAACAGGCGGCCACGCTGGGGCTGGGCGTTTCGCGGCTGCCCGCGCTTACGGAACTGCAAAGCGACGTTCTGAACGCCCGGCCCCTGCGCGATCAGCCCCTGGCGCTGGAGGATTTGCTGGGGCGGCCGGAAATCAAGCTGAACCGCGAGGAAATTGTTCGACTGGTGCGCGGCCGCCGCGTTCTGGTCACGGGGGCTGGCGGCACGATCGGCTCGGAGCTTGTCCGGCAGATCGCGGCCTTGAGCCCGCGCCATCTGACGCTTCTGGAATTCAGCGAGTTCAACCTTTATCGCATCGATATGGAAGTGCGCGAAAAGCATCCGACGGTCGAAGCCCGCGCCCTGCTGGCCGACGTGCGCGATGCCGTGCGGCTGGATCATATTTTCGCCGAGGAAAAGCCCGAACTGGTTTTCCACGCCGCCGCCATCAAGCATGTGCCGATTGCCGAAGACAATGCGCGCGAGGCGGTTCTGACCAATGTCATCGGCACGCGCCATGTCGCCGACGCCACGGCCAGGGCGGGCGCGCTGGCGATGGTTCTTATTTCGACCGACAAGGCGGTCAATCCGTCGAATGTCATGGGCGCGACCAAACGGCTGGCGGAAATGTATTGCCAGGCGCTGGACCTCGCTTCGACCGGCACGCGGTTTATCACGGTGCGTTTCGGCAATGTGCTGGGGTCGACCGGCTCGGTCGTGCCGCGCTTTCAGGAGCAGCTGGCCAAAGGCGGGCCGCTGACCGTCACGCATCCGGAAATCACGCGTTATTTCATGACGGTGCGCGAGGCGGTGGAGCTGGTGCTGCAGGCTTCCGCCTTCGGCGCGCGGCCCGGCGACCTGCGCGGCAAGGTGATGGTGCTGGATATGGGCCAGCCGGTGAAGATTGCCGATCTGGCGCGGCAGATCATTCGCCTGGCGGGGCTGCGGCCCGACGAGGATGTGGCCATTATCTACAGCGGGTTGCGCCCCGGCGAAAAGCTGCATGAAGAACTGTTCGCGGCGTCGGAGCAGCTTGTGCCGTCAGGCGCGGATGGGGTGCAATTGGCAAAGTCGACGACCATAGAACTGGCGGCGCTGCAAAATATGCTGGCGAGCATGTCGGACCGATTGCGCGCCGGAACAAAAGAAATAATGATTATTGAGCAGTTGACGGCACTTGTGCCCGAATTCCATCCGCAGGAAAAACATAAGGAACGCGGGCAAGCTTATTCATAAATATCTTTTCTGTGACCGATAGCCAGGACCGACACATTCCTTTTTTCCGGATCAATGGTATAAATTATTCGATAATCCCCGACCCGTAAGCGGCGATGTCCTTTTAACGAATGCTGTAAGGGTTTGCCGTAACTTACCGGGTCGATCATCAAGCGTTCTTCGATAGCCTTTTTAATTCTTGCTCTCATGCATTTTGGCAAGGCAGGCACGTCTTTTTTCAGCACGCTTTCATAATAACTGATTGTGTATAGGGGCAAGCGCCTGCCTCAACGCCATACTTCTTCGTGAGAATATGTTTTCTTGCCTGCCTGTTCCTTTTCACGGCGTTCGGCCAAAGCGCTTAAAGCAATATCCTCGCGTTGTTCCAGCGCATCAAGGACAAGCTCCTTGGCGAGGCTGGCGACAGATTTTCCTTCCTTTTTGGCGAGTTCCGCAAGCAGCACCGCGGTCTCTGGCAGCAAGGTTACGTTTAGACGTGGATTATTGGTTGGCATGTCCGTGCTCCTGGATCACTCCAAGAAGTGTAACACTTTTACATCACCTATGCAATGGCATTTTGTTAAGTTAAAACAAAAACTTATTCTCTAATCCTTAATCACCGATCCTGGATCGACCGGCTTGCCGGCATAGCGTGCTTCAAAGTGAAGCTGGGGGGTGGATACATTGCCGGTTTTGCCGACGGTACCGATCATGTCACCCTGGGCGACAACGCCGTCTTTATTGACCAGCGTGCGATCGAGATGCGCATAGGCGGTAACCCAGCCGCCCTGATGGCGGATAAGAACCAGATTGCCGAAGCCCTTCATTTCATTGCCGGCATAGACGACGATGCCGCTGGCGGCGGCGACGACGGGCGCGCCTTTGGGAGCGCCGATATTCACGCCATCGTTATTCAACCCCTGCCCCTTCGGCCCGTAGGCGGAAAGCACCGGCCCCTGGATCGGCCACACAAAGTTAATCGAGGGCGCTTCCGGCGGCGGTTCGGCGAGGCCCGGGGTGAGCGCGGCGACTTTTTGCTCCGGCTGGGAAGGCGCGGCGGTCGTGGCGGTTTCCACGGCAGGCGACGGGTTGGTAAGCACGTCGGCGGAAGGCGCGCCAGTTGTTTTATCAACGGCACCCGCAGGCCTGGGGGTATTCGTATAAAGCGTTTCGCTTTTTGAAACCGGCGGCAAGGGAGCCAGTTCGATAGGCGGAAGGGTCGAGGTTTCGACGGCGCCCGCCGATGCTGCGGATGGCGCCGGCATGGGTTCGGCCATGGGCATGTCGCCCGCGCTGCGGCGGCCGGCCGGCAAAACGAGCTTCTGACCCGGCTTGACGACAAACGGCGGCTGCAGATTATTCAATACGATAAGGTCGCGCATCGGGACCTTGTTGTCATGCGCGATGCGGTACACGTTCT
>JBFWTA010000142.1:0-6814 GCA_050248075.1 Bdellovibrionales bacterium
TTACGTATTCGTTAACGTGGCAATGGTCACGGGCCTTATTCCCGTGGTGGGCATCCCCCTGCCGCTCGTTTCCTATGGCGGCACAGCAATGCTGACGCTGCTGATCGGCTGCGGTTTATTGCTCAGTATTTCCGTGCATCGGGACGTGCGGATTTCGCGGACGGGGATAAGCGATTAGCAAGTCCGGATTACCCCTAATCGGTAGTCGATTTTACGGTGGACATACATACGCCGTGTCCCTAATAAGCCGCTCGTATCAAGCGATAAAAACGAATCCCTCGCATCGGGCGGGGCGGGTAGAATTTGATGACTGTCTCGGTTGTTTCTGAAATACACCCCGGTCGTTTGAAAAGAGATTTTTCAGGCCTTGCCGAATCCGTTTCCGGCTTTAGCCGCGTTTTGATGACCGATGCTGTCGAAAATTATCTGCGCGACGGCATTCTTAAGTTACGACTTCGCGAGCGCATTCCCTTCATGCAGAGTGCGTTTGAAGTTGCAACAAAAAATAGCGGCGAAACCAGAACCGTGGCGATGATCGCCTTAACAATACTGTTTGAAAAATTTCCCCTCGATCCGGCCTATGAAACGTTTATGGCAAAGGGCGACGCCCGTTTTACGGACACCATGACCGATGACCTTGCTTTGCAAAAAGTTTGCCACGACTGGAAACATGCCGGTGAAACCGAACAGCTGAACGCGCTCCAGCGCATCGGCCTTTTATGCGACAAGGCCTATAGCACGTGTCATTTCGGCTTTGAGACACCAGCACGTTACATTCTTTACAGAAACCCGGATTCCAGAAAATTTTCCAGTTACGAGGATGGCGGCATCCGATTCAATATCGCCAAGCCTGAATGGAAAAACTTTCAGGAAGTCATGCGCAACATGGCTCATGAAAAACGCCATCATCATGTCGACCAGATAAAGACCGCTTACACACAACGGCGGCTGCAAAAAGGGTCTTTGCTTTTTAAGCAGGCGCGCCGGTTTGCCCGGCTGGTGGATGCCAAAGGGCATCGGTTGTATATAGAGCCGCACATCGACTTCAATGCTTATTTGTTACATCCCGAAGAACGGGATTGCCGCGTCGCCGAAAATGCCGGCAGACATGCCGCGCGACGGCTTTTAAATGCAGTGCGGCCGGAAACCCCGTCTTCCTGGATACCCACCTGGTCCGCATTCGCCTTATCTTCCTGATGAACAACACCTTCCAGATAATTGAATTCATTTGATTTTTAATTTTTCATTGAATAATATGGCGGCCCTTTCGCTCCATGTTATAGACGGCGCATGAGTAATAACCCTGTAACCTCTTCCGGCGTCGGCCGGCTTACCGGCTTTGTAATCGGGCTGGTCGTTTTCAGCTGTCTGCTGCTCATTGGATTTTCGGGTTATTTCAAATATCAGCTCGACCGCGCCGAAGCGGCCATGGCGGCGCCGGAAGGCACGGTCAGTGCGGATCAGGGGGCTTATCAGAAACTGCGCCGCGCGCTGGGTTACGGCGGCTTCGTCGGTTCGGCGCAGAGTTTCATCGCAACGCGCGACCGCGCGGCCATCGGCGATATGAAAACACATCTGAAGACGGCGCAGGATGTGCTGGCACGCCTGCCGGAACGGACGCCGCCGGACGCCCGTCACGATCTGCAATCCATCGCCGATATTTTCGCGGCCGCCGCGAATAAGGCCGAGCAGTCGGTCAACGATCCGGCCGTCGCTTTCGGCGCGCCGGATATGGCGCCGTTATATGGCGCCCTGCCGGTCATCGATCAGCGCGCCGCCGCCGCCATGGCCGGCGGGCGTTATGCGGCGCAGGCCCAGGTCAAATTATGGGCCACGCTGCTTACGCTCGTGGCATGGGGCAGTCTTATCGTGGCGGCGGCATGCGCCGTCGGCGTTTATCTTAACCTGCGCGGACGTCAGGCCGCCCCGTTCCGCGCGCTGGCGCAAAGCGTGCAGAACATGGCGCGCGGCGACATGCGCACTCCCATCTGGGGCATGGAGCGCCAGGACATGGTGGGCGAGCTGGCGCGCGCGGTCGACCTTGCGCGCTATCATTTCAGCCAGTTGCCGGACATGTCTTTATTAAGCGAGCAAGGCCCCCTGCGCATTCGCTTTGAAGGCCAGGCGCGTTCACTGTTCGAAGCGATGATGCAAAGTATCGGCAAGGATTCCGAAACCATCCGCAGCCAGGCGACCGGCCTTGCGGAAGCCGTGAGCAAACAGAAAGACGCCGTGGCCATGGTCGCGGCACGGGTCGAGGAAGCGCTCGGCGGCATGCAGCGCGAGAGGCAGGGCAGCGAACGGCAGGTTCAGCAGCTTCTGCAGACCATCGGCGGCTCGGCACAGACCTTGCGCGGCGCGCAGCAGGCCGCCGAGGCGCAGCTCAATCACCTGATCGCCTATCTCGAGGAACGCGCGCGCGGCATGGCCGAGGTCACGCAGATCGCCGGCAAGCAGGTGGCGCAGACCCTTCAGTCGCTCAGCGTCACCGAGCACAGCCTGCGCGCCAGCGCCGAGAAGAACCAGCAGACCGTCGGCAAGTTGGCGGAATCCACCGACCAGCTGGGCGAAAGACTTTTCGGCGCGGTAAGCCTGCTGCGCGCGGGCGGCAAGGTGTTGACGGAAACGGCCGAAGCGACGCAGCAGCGCCTGAACGAAGCCATCAGCCTGCTCAGCCAGAGCGAAGGCAGCCTGCGTCAGATGCTGGTACAGGGGTTCGAGCCGGTCGGCAACGCGGCGGCAAAAGCCGGCAGCAGCCTGCCGGCCAGCGAGGCGGAACGCCTACAGGCCATCGTCGGCGGGCTGGAAGGCGCACAGCGCAAGCTGGAAGAATGTCTTGCCCGGCAGACGGAAGCGGCCGGAACGACGGCAGAGACGCTGGCCAGCGTCACCGGCCATCTCCAGCAGGAACGGGACAGGCTGGGCGCGACGGGCACGCGGCTCGAAAGCATGCTGGATCAGATCGGCGGTAAAATCGAGCGGCGCGTCATGGAATCGCTTGGCCGTTCGGAAATCGCGAATGAAGGGTTCACCAGGCTTTCCGATCTGGCAACCCAGCTGGGCGGCATGATCGAGCGCCTGGCGCCCGTGGCCTCCGCCGAGGCACAGGGCGAACCGCCGGCCGAAGCCCTGCCCGACACTGTACTGATGGAAATCAAGACCGGCTTTGAAATCACGGCGCGCAGCATTCAGCGCCTGCGCGAAGAATTCATCAACGCGGCGCTGACGCAGCCGGCTTCCCCGATATCCGCCGAAGCCGGTGCGGCGCCGGCTACGGCGGCCCTGCCCGATCAATCAAACCGTATTATCGAGGAAATCGCGGCCGCCAACGAACGCGTCACGCGCGCGCTGACGCTGCAGGCCGAGCGCATCGAGGCGCGGCTCGCGGCGCTGGACAAGAAAATGGCTTCCGGCGGCACCCTGTCGCCCGGGGAAGCTGAAAGCCAGTTGCAGCAGCAGGCGCAGGTTCTTTCGGAACTCGCAACCGCACTCAGCTCGATCGATGCGCATATGCAGGAAATGGGCGAGACATTTAAAACGCTCGGCCACGTGCCGAATGGCGGACGCTGGGCCTCGTAACGGCTTAATTCGCCGTCCATCCGCCATCGATGCTGTAGGCCGAACCCGTGATCTGCCGGGCGGCGTCGGAGCACAGGAACACGACCAGACTGCCGATTTCTTCCGGCGTGACAAATTGTTTCGAGGGTTGCTTTTCCGTCAGCAGCTGCACGGAGGCGTCGGCCACCGATATTTTTTCCTTCTGCGCGATGGCGTCGATCTGTTTCTGCACCAGAGGCGTCAGCACCCAGCCGGGACAGATGGAATTGCAGGTGACGCCGCTGCCGGCTGTTTCCAGCGCGATGACTTTGGTAAGCCCCACCACGCCATGCTTGGCGGCGACATAGGCGGCTTTGCCGGTGCTGGCCACAAGGCCATGGGCGGAGGCGATGTTAATGATACGGCCCCAGCCCTTGCCTTTCATGATCGGCACGGCGCGGCGCGAGGTGTAGAAAACCGAGGACAGATTGGTGGATAAAATGGCGTCCCATTTTTCCAGAGGAAACTGATCGACCGGCGCCACGAACTGGATACCGGCATTGTTAACAACAATGTCGACGGAACCGAAAGCCTTGACGGTTGCGTCAATCATCGCGTCGATCTGCTCCGGCTTGCCGACATCGGCGGGGCTGTATTCCGCTTTCACGCCGAATTTGGCTATTTCGTTTTTGACGGTCTGGACGGTTTCCGGAGTGTCGCCGAACCCGTTGGTCATGATGTTGGCGCCTTCGGCCGCCAGCGCATGCGCGATGCCGCGGCCAATGCCGCTGGTCGACCCCGTCACGATTGCGGATTTGCCTTTGAGCATTTTTCTCTCCTTTAGGTTGGAGGTTTGAGAATTCACACGAGTGAGGGGTTGCCTTGCCCCCTAGCCACTGACCTCCAGCCTCTCTCTTTACCATGTCCCTTTCAGATGCGTCACATGTCCCATCTTGCGGCCTTGGCGCGCTTCGGCCTTGCCGTATATATGAACGCAGGCATCGGGCTGTTTCAGCAGATCGGGCCAGCGCCCGATATCGTCGCCCAAAAGATTATGCATGACGGCGCGGCTATGCGCCGCAGGCGAGCCGAGCGGCAGACCGCATATGGCGCGTACCAGCTGTTCGAACTGGCTGACGGCGCAGGCGTCGATGGTCCAGTGGCCTGAATTGTGCGGACGCGGCGCAATTTCGTTCATCAGCACGCGATGCCCCTGCGCGTCCGGCTTGCGCAGCACGAACATTTCCACCGCCAGCAGGCCGACAACATCGAGCTTCTCGGCCAGCATGCGGGCGCGATGCTCCGCTTCCTCGGCAATCGCACGGTCGATGTTCGCAGGGGCATGGGTTTCGGCAAGAACATGATGGCGGTGAATGTTTTCGACCGGCGGGTAGACCGCTGTCGCCCCGTCGGCGCGGCGGGCAACAATAACCGAAACCTCGCAGACGAAATCGATAAAGGATTCGAGAATACCCGCGGCGGCACCCATTTCTTTCCAGGCTATTGCGGCATCCATGCCGGGGGCAACCCGGACCTGTCCCTTGCCGTCATATCCCATGCGTGTGGATTTCAAAATCGCCGGGCCGGAAAGCTTTTGTAGCGCCGTCCCGAGCTCGGCCGGCGAATTCACCAGCGTGAAATCAGCGGTGCCGATGCCGATGGTGCGGGCGAAGGATTTTTCCTCGCCGCGGTCCTGCGATATGCGCAGCACCTTTGCCGAAGGATATACAGGCGTGCGTTTCGCAATGATCTCGAGCGCCCCGAGCGGCACGTTTTCCCATTCGAGGGTGACGACGTCCACGGCCGCCGCAAATTTGTCCAGTGCCGCCGCATCGTCGAACGCCGCTATCGTATATGCCCCGGTTACCTGCAAGGCAGGCTCATCCTTGCCGGTGCAGAAGATGTGGCAGCGATAACCAAGGCGTGCCGCCGCCAGCACCGTCATGCGCGCCAGCTGCCCGCCGCCGAGAATGCCGATGATGGAACCGGGCGGAAGCGTTTTCATTTTTTCTTCGTGTTCTTGGGCTTGTGCGCGATGGACGCCGTCTGCGCCAGACGCCAGAGACGATATTCCTTGGCAAGCTTTTTATCGCCGAGCGCCACGACGCTCACCGCCAGCAATCCTGCATTGACCGCACCCGCCCTGCCGATAGCAAGCGAACCGACCGGCACGCCGGCCGGCATTTGCGCGATCGACAAAAGGCTGTCGAGACCCTGCAGCGTGCGGCTTTCCACCGGCACGCCGAAGACCGGCAAGGTCGTCAGCGACGAGATCATGCCCGGCAGATGCGCGGCGCCGCCTGCTCCGGCGATAATGACTTTTACGCCGCGCTTGGACGCCTCGATCGCATAATCGAACAGCCGGTCCGGCGTGCGATGTGCCGAAACAATGATCGCTTCGTGGGGGATGTGAAAACTCTGCAGCACATCGGCGGAATGACGCATGGTCTCCCAGTCGGACTGGCTGCCCATGGCAATGCTTACCAAAGGCGACTTCGCGGGTTTTTTGACCTTTTTCGGCATGGCGTATCCCCTTGCAGGCCTTTGTTTTAACCTGTTTTTTATAAAAGAGGTAGACACTTGTTGCACGTCCAAAACCGGTGATTTCCGTGACAAAACCAGCCGACTTCAACAAGGATGCCTTGAACGACGCCGCGCTTTCGCCGGAACAGCGCAAGGCGTGGCTGGCCGCACGCACCAGGATCGACGATCTGGAACTGCGCCTTAAAATCCTCGAGCGCCAGCCGCTGGAGGAAGACCGCACCATCCTGACCCGGCCCGAATTCAACCGCGAAGTGGCGCGCATGCTGGCCTTTGACGACCGTTACGGCGGCACATCCAGCGTGCTGTATTTCGATTTCGAGCATCTCGACGAAATCGGCAGCCGTTACGGCAAGGCGGTGTCCAATGCGACGGTGCGCATGATCGGCGACCTGTTAATGAAGAATGTGCGCAGTTCGGACATCGTAGGGCGCTTGGCGCCGGATGAATTCGGCGTGCTGCTGATGCGCTGCGACAACGCCGCGGCGTGGCGCAAGGGCGAGCAGCTGGCCTCCCTGCTCTATGAAATGGCCGGCGAAGTGCATGGCTACAAGCTGGATATCGCCATAAGCTATGGCGCCTATACCTTCCGCGAAAACGAAGACGTCGCGACCGGCCTCAAGGAAGCCGCGCATGCCGTGACGCGGGCGCTCAAAAAGCTTTAATCCTCGTAAAAATCTATTTTGCTATGGCGCCGTTCATACGCATTGCGGCCGCGAGCGGCTTACCCTGAGCA
>JBFWTA010000143.1:0-6715 GCA_050248075.1 Bdellovibrionales bacterium
TCCTCTGGGCGTTTCGCTTGGCGAAGACATGAAGAAGCGTTTGCCGCCGGATTTTTTTGTGTCCGGAATATGACGGCGGCACCTGCCGTTCTCATCACGCGCCCGGCCGCCATGGCCGGAACGCTCGCCTCCCGTCTGCACGCGCTGGGATATGAAACGGTTATCGAGCCGCTGCTTTCGATTGTTCCGACTTGCGCTCCCCGGCCCGCCGGCAAAGTTGATGCCGTAATGATCACCAGCGGCAATGTTTTTTCCGTTCTCGAGGAGCACTCGGTGCCGGATGGCTTGCTGGATCTGCCCTGTTACTGCGTGGGCCCGCGCACCGCGACCAAAGCCCGGGCTTTTGGCTTTCGCGATGTAAGAAATTCGGCAGGCGACGGCGCCGAACTGGCGCGGTTTATTGACGCGTCTTTCGAAAACAGGAAAGCCGCCATTCTACATATTGCCGGCAGCCACACGGAAACGAAAGTCCGTTTGGAACTCGAAGGCCGGGACCACGGTATGGCGGTATGGCCGGTTTATCATGCGCTGGCTGCGGACGAATTATCGCCTGCCTTGCGCATTCTTCTGGAAAACCGCTGTCTCGCGGCGGTTCTGGTTTTTTCGCCACGCACGGCCGGCATACTCCACAGCCTCCTTGTCAGCCATGGGCTCGAGGCTTGCTGCGCGGACCTTGCCGCGATATGCCTTAGCAGCGCGGCGGCTGATCCCCTTCGGCCGCTCGGCTGGCGTTTTTTAGCCGCAGCGGAGAAGCCCGCCGAAGACGCTGCGATAGCCTGCCTGCAAAAGCTCTGCCCGGTAAAATCATGACTGACGATTCCCCGCCTGCTCCTTCCGAAGCTGACAACAAAAGTAAGGGCGGCTGGCTGATCGCAGGGCTGGCGGTTCTGGCTCTCGCGGCTCTTGGTGTCGTGGACTGGTTTGGTTTGCGCCCTCTTTCCATTCAGATGCCGCGAGCGGACGATGCCCTTGCCGCTCGGGTAAGACAGCTCGAGGAGAAAGTGCAGAGGCTTGACGGCGCCATGGATGCCCTTGCCGCACGCGGCTCGGCTCCGGAAGCCGAAACACCGCCGCAAAGCGCCAGACCGGCCGACGCCGCCCCGTCCCATGATCTTTCCTCCCTTAAAGAGGCATTCGAGGGTTTGCGCGCGAAAACCGGCGCCGCCGAAACCGCGGCTGCCCGCACCGATGCCCGAGCGCAAGCCGCCTTCGCCGCCGCTATTGCTTTCGTGCAGTTACGCGGGGCGGTCTTTTCCGGACATGGTTATGCGCAAGAGCTGACGGCGATGCGCCGGGCCGTGGGAGACAGCAGCGCTTACGAAGCGCCGCTTTCGGCACTGGACAAACATGCCGAGCGGGGCGTTGCGGACATGGCGGCCTTGCGCAAAACCTTCATCGAGCAAACCGCTCCCGCCGAACACGCGCTCGCCAAGGCCCGCGCGGAAAACTGGTGGCAGCGTCTGCTGGCTGAATTCAAAGGGCTTGTTTCCATTCGCCGGCTGCAGGCTCCCGCGGCTGCAAGCGGCTCGCTGCAGATCATGAATGATGCGCTGGGGCGTGCCGATCTGGCCGCAGCGCTGGACGAAATGAAAAACCTTCCCCAAGAAGCGCAGGCGGCTCTGGAAGGCTGGCGGCAGCAGGCCGACGCGCGGCAATCCGCCGGCAACGCCATCGATTTACTGAGCCGTTCTCTGATCGGAGAGGCCGGGAAAACCGTGTCCCCGGAGGCGCCGTGAGGCGGCTGTTTTTTCTTGTTCTCAAAGTTACGGCCGTGCTGGCGGTGGTGCTGTGGCTGGCGGACCGGCCGGGCACGGCGCATATCGTCTGGGGCGATTATGTCGTCGAGACCTCGGCCGCTCTGTTGGCTTTCGCGGCGCTTGGCGCCGGTCTGGCGTTTTATTTTCTGTTTCGCCTCTGGTACATTCTGCGTAACGGCCCGGCAATGTGGAGGCTGCGCCGCAAGATCGGGCGCTTGCAGGATGGCCAAAGGCATTTAACCGAAGGCTTTGTCGCCGTCGCCGGCGGCAGCGCGGTCGATGCCGGATATTCGGCAGTAAAGGCACGGAAGCTGCTTGGCGTTACGCCGGTCACCCGGCTTCTGCAGGCTCAGGCTGCGCAGCTGGCAGGCGACGCCGGCGCGGCGCGTGAAATATTTATGGCGCTCGCCGCCGATCCGCAGGGAGCCGTGCTGGGCTATCGCGGCCTTATCATGGAGGCCTTGCGCACCGGCAACAGCAGTGAAGCGGAAAAACTTGCGGATAAACTGCGCCGCCTTCATCCCGATACGCCCTGGCTTAACCTGGTCCGCTTCGAACTGGCTGTACGCCGCCAGGCATGGCAGGATGCCGCGGAGGCCCTGGAGCAGACAGCTGACCTGCGCCTTATGGAGCCGGCACGTGCAAAACAGCATCGTGCCGCGCTGATACTGGCAATGGCCGCAAGGGAAGCCATGGCCGGCCGGCATGATCAGGCTTTGCCGCTGGCCGAACGTGCCGTGCATATGGCGCCCGGCTGGTTGCCGGCCGTTATTATCCTTGCGCGCGAACAGCTGGCCGGCAGCCATAAGCGTGCCGCCCAGCGAACAATCGAGCGCGCATGGCCGGCGATGGCCCATCCCCGCCTGGCCGCCATTTATCGCATGTGCGGAAAGGCAGACCCTCTACAGGCTTACAGGCAAATGGAACAGTTGTGCCGTAATTCGGAAAATTTGCCGGCCAGCCGCCTGGCGCTGGCGGAAGCCGCGCTGGAAGCCGATATATGGGGCGAGGCCCGGCGGCATCTTATGGCGCTTGCCAGCCGGGGCGAAGCGACGCAGGGTGTTTATCGTATGCTGGCGCGGCTCGAGCGCCGCGAAAGCGGTGACGAACCGGCAGCGATGCAATGGCTGTCGCGCGCCGCCGACGCGCCGCCCGCCCCCCTTTGGTTATGCCGGAAATGCGGCGGCGGACATGCGGAATGGGCGGCCCAGTGCCCGCACTGCCAGGCTTTCGACGCGCTTGACTGGCAGGTACCGGGGCAAAGCCGCAAAACCGGCAATGGCAGCCCGCCGCTGTCCTGGACCGATTAACCGCAAATGCAACCGCCGCCCGCAAAACACCTCGCCGTTTTCGATTTCGACGACACGCTGATCGAGGGTGACAGCCTGTGGCCGTTTCTGGTTTTGGTGTCCGGATATCCGGCGGCCATCAAGGCGCTCATGCAGGCCTTGTTTCTTCTTGCCCTGCGCTGGCTCAACGAAAAGAGCCGGCCCGAGCAGCCGGATACGCGCACATTTATCAAATCCCATTTGTTGAAAAAAACTCTGGCCGGCCGGCATGTGGACACGCTGGCCCCCGCCATCGAGAAACTGCGCCGATGGCAGAAATGGAAGGCACCGGTGCGCGCGGCCCTGCTCGATCATTTTGCTCGGGGACATCAGATCGTCATCGCGTCAGGCGGCCTCGATATCTATCTGCCCGCCCTGCTTCAGGATCTGCCGCCGTGCGCCCTTATTTGCACGCGCATGGAAATCGAGAGTGGTATTATCACCGGCGTCATGCCATCCGGCAATTGCGTGAGGCGACGCAAGGCAGAAATCCTGGCCAATTATCTTGAGAAAAACGGTCCGTTTTCGGAGAGCTGGGGCTACGGCAATTATCCGCACGATATGCTCATGCTGGAACTTCTCCGGCATCGCATTTTCGTTTCCTGACACAAAAAAACGCCACGATGTTTCCATCGTGGCGTTCTGTTTCTTCGTTTTTTGAGGGCCTTGTTAGGCGGCCTTCTTGAGATTGACGGCGGCTTCGCGGCCGTTCTTGCCCATGCTCATTTCGAACTCAACCACGTCGCCCTGGTTGAGGTTCGACAGGCCGGCTTTCTGAACTTCCGAGATATGCACGAACACGTCTTTGTTCGAACCGTCGGGAGCGATAAAGCCGTAGCCTTTCATGGCATTGAACCACTTCACTGTTCCACGCATGTTATTCAGGTCCTCTTCACTTTATAGGGCCTGGAAAGAACGGACTGGCCCTATACGTCCGGCAAGCTGTATCGACATCTTGCACAGTTGCGGGAACCGAACGTTTTACCCTTATCGAGAAAGACGGACGGGGCCCGAGCAACTTAAGCGCAGTATTGGCCCAATTCCGGGGCAAGCGCAAGAGCCGGCGACAATAGGGTTAACACGCACAGCCCTATATTATAGGGCTGTGCGCAAAGGCGAAGGGACTGGCCGGCTAGTTATTACGGTTGCCGCCGGTAAGGCTGAGGATGGCCTGAAACAGGTTGAGGAAGCTCAGGTAAAGCGAGAGGGCACCCCATACCGCAAGCTTGGTATTGGTTTCTCCGCCCTGGTTTTCGTCATAGATCTGCTTGAGCCCCTGCACCTGATAGGCGGTCAGGCCCGTGAAAATGATCACCGACATGACGGATACGACCCATTGCAGGCCCGAGGACTGCAAGAGGAGATTAATGACGCTGGCGATGATAAGGCCGAGCAGCCCCATCATCATAAAGGCGCCCATCCCGGTCAGGTCGCGGCGCGTTGTATAGCCGTAGAGGCTCATCGCGGCGAAATCGGCCGCCGTGATGAAAAAGGCGCGGGCGATATCGGCCTGGGAGAAATGCAAAAAAATGCTTGAGAGCGACAAACCCATAAGGCCGGAGAAAACCCAGAACAGGGTCTGGATTTGCACGAGCGACATACGTTGCATCCGCATTTGCATATAGATGATAAAGCCCAATGGCGCGATCATCGCGATAATGCCCAGGATGGTCGTGTGCACCTGCCCCGTCGGCAGCACGGTGAAGAACAGCCCCATAAGCGGCGTGTGCGCAACGAGAAACGCTACCGCGCCTGTGAGGGCAAGGCCGCTGGCCATATAGCCAAAAATGCGCTGCATGTAGGCGCGCAAACCAACGTCGTAACCAGCGGAGGCGCCCGCGGCAAGAGGACGGAAAAACGGATCGGACATAGCAACCCTCATAGGTTATGAGTAAACACAGTCATAATATGGTGGAGTAAGGTTACGGATTCAATATTAATCGGAAATCGATATATAAAACAAATAATTATGGTGTTTTTAACGCTCTTTGTTTTCTCGCCCCATAGCGGTTTTCATGAAGAAGCGCCGCAGGGGGTGCATATGGCGAACCGCGCCAAGCCCACGGCGCCGAAGCGCCTCGAAGGGCGGCAAGGCATTCGAAAAGAGCCGGTCGAGCACGTCCGTCATAAAAACCATATTTCCGTTGGCAAATTTTCTGCGTTTTTCATAACGCGCCAGAACATCGCCGCCGCCGATATCGAGTCCCATGACGGCAGCACGCTTCAACTCCTCGGCCAGCACGCCGATATCGCCCATGCCCAGATTGAACCCCTGCCCGGCGATCGGATGAATGCCATGCGCCGCATCCCCTATAAGCGCAAACCTGTCGGCGACGTATCGTTCGGCGCGGATGAGGGAAAGCGGATAAGCGGAAAGCCCGCCAAGTACCTTTATTTTTCCGAGCCAGCCGCCGACTTTGTCCTGAAGGATCTCCGTAAAATCCGCGGTGCTCATTTTTATCAGGGCCGCGGCAGCGGCAGTTTTTTCCGTCCACACGACAGAGGATCGCTGCCGCTTCATCGGCAGGGTGGCCAGAGGGCCTCCCGGCAGAAAATGTTCGACGGCAATGTTGTGATGCGGCCGGGTATGGGCAAGCGTGCAAACGATCGCCGTCTGATCATAGGTCCAGCCATAGGTCCGGATACCGGCCAGGCGACGGCTGGCGGACTGCCGGCCATCCGCCCCTACGATAAGCGACGCCTCGAGCGTGGAGCCGTCCCGCAGCCTTATGCGGGCCATGCCCCGGTCGCTTTCCAGCCTTTCCATCTCTCCGCTTATGCAGCGGATATTCTTGAGCGAACTTATGCGTTTTTGAAGCGCTTGCCGGAAAGCTCCATTTTCGACAATCCAGCCGAAAGGAACATCGCCGACTTCCCGATGATGAAAATCGAGAAAAAAAGATGAAGCCCCGTCCGCTACACGGATATCGAGTATGGGACAGGCTGCGTGTTCCAGCTGGGCCCATACGCCGCCCTGCCGGAGAAAGCGCATCGAGGCATAGGATAAGGCCGTGGTGCGTATATCCCCGGATTTTCGCGGCGGCGGCGCTCGTTCCACGCAGGCGCATTCGAATCCCGCGCGTCCCAGCATCGCGGCCAGCGTCAACCCGGCGGGTCCCCCGCCGATAATGACGACGTCGTTTCGCATGGGCAATTTCTTAATGTTTTTAGGTCGCATTTTCGCCGTCTTTAAGTGACAGAAAGCCGGGAAGCGGCTATCTAGAATTGAAAACCTTGTCCTTCGTTAATTCCCGGGTTTTTGTTATCAGATACTCGTCTTTTCACCTTGTAAAGTGATTGCATTATGACCGCCCTGCGTGCCGCCGTTTTCGTTCTTTCAGCTTTCCTGCTTCTTACAGGCACGTCAAGTTTTTCGGCCGAGGCGCAACCGCCGTCGACGCCGGCCCCTCAAAACAAGCCTTCGCTTCTTACCCCCATTGCCGCCCAGCTGGATCAGCTGCTGAACGGAAACAAGCCGGTGGCCGTCACACCCGCCGGCGATCCTCTTGCGGCAACGACAACGGGAATTCCGGGAGAAATTGTTGTCGAGCCCGAAGAAACTTTCGGCACCCGGGCATTAAGCCTGATACTTAACTTTACCACCCTGCTCGCGACGCAGGCGGCCGTTTT
>JBFWTA010000144.1:0-6700 GCA_050248075.1 Bdellovibrionales bacterium
GGGGCGGAAGTCCTCAACAATCGAATGGCGGCGCGTAAACTTAATCCCGCCTTCCTGCTGAACCTGACGGCGCAGTGTACGGCTGCACACTTTGCCAAGGCGATGTTTCAGAATATCGAGGTTCTGTGCCGTGGCTTTGCCGCCGACATACTGCGCCTTGAAGGCATCTGCGCTGCCAAAGAAATGCGGATCGATGATGGAGATCAGGCCGTACAGCTCCAGCAAAGAGTTTTGCAGGGGCGTTGCGGACAACAGCATTTTCTTTTTGCCGTCCAGCGCCGCTTGAAGGGCTTTGGCTTTCTTGGCTCCGTCTTTTTTCCAGACGTTCCGAAGCTTATGGGCTTCGTCAAAGATAACCAGATGCCAGTCGATGCTTTTAACATCGACATCTTTTCTAGCTGCAAATTCGTAAGAGCAGATAACGACGCGGTCGGATTCAAAAGGGTTCAGTTTTCCGGCTTTTTTTGCCAGGTTATAGCTAGACGTCTCAATAATCATGCTGGGCAGAGAGAATTTATCACTCAATTCCTGCGCCCACTGGTTTCGGAGCATGGCAGGCACGATCAGCAGGATCTTGCGCTGACGCTCGGCCCATTTCTGGGCAATGACAAGGCTGGCTTCAATTGTTTTTCCCAAGCCAACTTCGTCAGCGAGGATAACGCCCTGCGACAAAGGTGAGCGGAGCGCAAAAAGCGCAGCTTCCACCTGGTGAGGGTTCATATCGACTTTTGCGCTGGCGATTGAGCGCGAGATCGTATCTTCGGCTTGACCGTCGAGGGTCAGCGCGTGTGCAAAATACTGCCCTTGATATGGCGTATAGGTTTTGGGTACCGATTGCGCTGCTTTCTTAGCTGCATGAATATTAGTCGTCATTCCAAATTCCCCTTTAACGAAATCGGTTCTGCCCCTTGCTCCAAAATGTCGAGCAGAGCGGTATAAATGTAGAGGCGCTCTTTGCCTGAGCCGCTAATATCTTTCACGATTTCAAGCTCTCTTAGATTATTCAGTGCTAGACGCGCGGTTGGAACGCTGACATCGAGCGCAGAGGCCATGTTGATCGCATTTGAAATGGCAACTTTCTGAAGCTGGGTATGCGCCTGCCGCGCCGTAATGCCTGCACGCTTGAGTGTGGCGATCTTGTCTTGATCCGCTTTGAACAGTGCAGAAATCGCCTGACTGGTCTGCACGACCTGGTTTGAGGTTTCGGCAATACCATGAAGGAAGAAATCGAGCCATCCCTCCCAATCGCCTGCCGTGCGTACAGCACTCAGGCGTGAATAATATTCCTGACGATTGTTTTTAAAGAAGAGACTGAGATACAGGTTCGGCTGGCGCAGATCCCCCATCATCATGAGGAAGAAGGTGATGAGCAAACGGCCAATACGCCCGTTACCGTCAAGAAACGGATGGATGGTTTCAAACTGAACATGGATAAGTCCTGCATCAATGAGCGATGCATAAGAACGCTCCTCCAGATGTAGGTATTTCTCGAAAGTGTCGAGGCATTCAATCAGACGATCCGGTGGTGGCGGCACAAAAGCGGCGTTGCCAGGGCGTGACCCGCCAATCCAGTTTTGTGATGTGCGGAATTCTCCTGGCTGCTTGTTGTTGCCACGCCCCTTGGAAAGCAAAATCTCATGCATTTCGCGGATCAGGCGCAAGGATACGGGGAAACCTTCTTTTACGCGGTTCAGCCCATGTTCAAGCGCTGCAACATAGGACGATACTTCAACAACATCATCAACAGGAACGCTGGGTGCTTCACCGCTTTCGTGCAGCAGCAAATCAGAAAGAGACGATTGCGTTCCTTCGATCTGCGACGACAGCACGGCTTCTTTCCGTACATAGTAATAAAGGAGCAGATTACTGTCCGGCAGAATATCGGCCACGGCATCAAGTTTGCCCAAAGCCTGATTGGCCTTGGACAACAGCCCCTGTAACCCAAGCAAATTTACGGGCGGCAACGGCGGCAATGCGGGCGGCAGGAAAGCTTGATAAACTTCCCCCGCGACGCTGCAGCGTATATAAGAGCCAAGACGGCTTTGATTGTCTTGATCGTGATTTGGCACGGTCATTCTTTCTTTTCCAATTGATGAAAGAAAGAATAGACAAATAGGCTTTCTTTGTAAAGTCGCTAAATAAGGGAAGTGGTCAATTTAGGGCTAAAAAGAAAGATTTTTGAGAATTTCTTTGTTTTTGGACAAACGGAGACGTTGATACCCAAAAACATACCCAATTAGACCCATTTCACCCAGGCGCGACCCTCTGCCGATCTGAAGCCCTCAATCAGAGGATCGCGCAAAATTCGGCCAATTTTCCAATAAAATAGCCGATCGGCTGGCATATATGGGCCAGCCTGGCAGGCTCCGAACGGGGTCGCCGCCATCCCTGCCACTGCGATTGCTCCATATCCGCTATGAACGGACGGCTTCTCCCGCAGTCCCGACGCTTGAAGGGTCTCGGTCCCCAATGTTGGCGCTCGAAGGCCAATAACATACGATGGTAGGCCGAGCCGCTCGCTTCAGTCGTTTACGCCGCGCTCTCCTTGGCCAGAGAGGTCATGTCGGCGATTTTCTGGAATTGATTGAGGATATCCCGATGGTTCTGGGCGAGATAGCGCACCACCTTGGCGTTGCCAAGTAACGAGCCGAGATAACCTTTCGTCAGCGTCAGGTTCAAAACATCCTTCCCGTAATTTTCTTCGATCAAGCGATATTCGCGCTGCAGGCTTTCCATCTCACTTTCCATGCGCGCCATCTGATCTTCATCCAATCCTTTGATCTTTTTCGGCTTGTCGGGATCCGTCAGCTGGTCTTTGGGCGTGGCAGCCAGGAGCGCGCGGGCATAGGTTTTTGAATACACGCCCGCATCATTCATAAGTGTTGCGGCTTCGATCTGGCGGAAGGATTTCATGCGCTTGAGGATCGGGAACGTGGCGATCGGCACCATCTTGTCTTTCAAGAGATCGGCGGCTTCCGAACAAATGCCATTCAGCAGATCACGCCTTGTGGCAATGCTGCGGGTATCGATATTGAGGGCGGCGGCGATCTTGGATTCCGGTACACCGCGCTCGATTGCCCGCAAGATCATACGGTGTTCCTGCACGGTGGAGAGGCGGTTAATATGCTTGTTGTAGGTGAAGGCTTCATCATCCGTTGACACCAGACAAGTAACCTCGGTTTCACCCAGCTCTTTGAGCGCCCCAATACGCATATGGCCGTCGAGCAAAATATACTTACTGCGCGCATGTGGATCTCGGCTGACCACGGGCGGCTCAATGATGCCAACCTCGCGGATGGAAGCAAGGATTTGGTGATATTTCGGGCTTTTGCGTGCGGCAGGCGTTACCAATTTTATCGAGACGATCTGGTCGATCTTGAGATCGACGGTGGTCTGATCAAAGCCAGCCTTAATCTCGCCTTTGGGAAGTTTGGGTTTTTGTGGAGGTATTTTAGCCATGCGGATGACCTTTCTCAGCCATCAATCCGGCCAGCGGTTTTGGCAGCGTTGTCAAACCTTCTGCCCGTAGCAGCGTGCTGAAATGTTCGTCCTGCAATAATTCACGCAAGGCTTCAGTGACGAACAACATACGATTGGAAACAGCATCAGCCTTGCGGGTCAGCAGGCGTTTGCGATCAACCTCCCGCTGATAAACTTTCAACACATCCTGAACGGAGATTGCCTTGTCACCCTTATCGCGTTTGCCACGCTTGCGCTCATCAGCGAAGGCTTTACCGCGCCGCTTTCGGGTATCGATCAGGCGTTTGGCCAGCAGCAGGCGATTGCCGCGCAGTTGTTTTGTTTCATAGGCTTCGTGCAAGGCACGCTGTTCATCTTCGGGATTTTCTGCGACACGAATAGCCAACGAGATCGGCATATGGCCAGCCTCGACGGCGGAGAGCAACCGTTCTTCGCCGCGTTCCATCAAATTCAAAACACCGTTGACGTAGTCGAGGGATAACCCTGTCTTGGCGGCAATCGTTGTCGCGTCATAACCTTGCTTTTGCAGGATCTCAATCCCTTGCAAAAGGTCGGTTGCCCGATGCTGACGGCGGGCAAGGTTTTCAACCAGGCTCATGATGAGCGCCTGTTCCTCGCTGGCATCGATCACGATGGCAGGGATCTGACTTTGCCCGCAGGCCGTAAACGCTTCGATCCGCCCCTGGCCGCAGATCAAATCATACTCTTTGCCGTCAACCTTGGAGCGGCTCGGCGTAACAGTGATCGGGCGTTTCATGCCGACCTGGGTCATATTGGTGGCAATCTCCAGAAACACCTTCTGGTTTCGCACGCGGGGGTTGAGGATATTGATCGTATCGATCGGGATCATCTTGATTTCTGAAGCGCGTGTGCCTTTGCTTTTCGTCATGCAGCCTCTGGCAGTGCTGCACGTTCAGCCAGCATGAAGAACGGCTCCAGATCGTCAAAACGATAAGCGTCCAGCGAAAAGTGATTGTTTTCGGTTAGACGGATCTGCGGGTTTTCAACGTCGATCGCTGGGATCAAATAGTAATCAAGAATCTGGCGGTTATCCGGCTCCATGCGCACCGCGATGGTGATGTCCGGCATCAGGCTGCTGTCTAACTGGATTTTCCAGCGATTGGTGCCAGCCGGTGTCTGGGCGCAGCGGCAAATCACAAGCGAGACCTTGATCTCGTTGTTCACGATCATAAAACCGTTCTCGACTTCACGGTGAACTTTTCCGCCAAGTGTTTGGATATTGCGGATCACGCCTTCCACAACATCCGGATACATTTTCCGCAGATATTTATTGTCTTCGATATAACGCTGGTCGCGTCCAGGATCATAACCGATCAATTTATATGCCTGCGTTAGGCCGCCAAAACGGTGGGCATAGGCACTGCTGGAGGGCATGTCGTCGGTTTCATCGATAAGGATACCGGACAGCCAGCCTTGTTTTTCATGAAGACCTCGCAGTCTTGACAGCATTTCATCGTCGCTGAATTTACGGCTGCGCTCACGGATAATACCTTGGGCTGTGTAGAAATACCGTGCCTCGATGATCGCCTCGAACACACCGTCCGCACGCACCCACATATCTGGCGTATTCACCACGCGTCTTTTCTTCAGTTTGAAGGATTTACGATTGAAGACGTTGTTGCCGATATATTTTTCATTGGTGAGAATGCCGTGGACGACACCGCGCGTCCATTCACGGCCAAGATCCGTCAAAATACCCTTGTTGTTCAGGGCGTGAGCGATCTCGCTTTCCTGCAAACCTTCCTCGGTGAAGGCGCGGTAGATCCAACGCACGGTATCGACTTCCTCGTCCGGCCCTGCAACCAGCACCACACGGTCGGTTTGCAGGGACTTATGCTCACCACGTTTCAGCGTGCCTTTGGGCTGGCGGTTTTCATCCACCAGAACGCGGCGAAGACCGTATCCAGCGGGGCCGCCCTGACGGAAGCCCATTTCGATCAGGCGACATTGTCCCGCGAACACCTTGCCGGATAATTCACGGCTATATTCACCCGCCATGGCGCGTTTAACGCCTTTGACGATGGTGGAAACGGGGCTGCCATCATTCTCGAACTGCTCGGCCACATAATGAACATCAATGTTAGCGCGACGGCAAAGATATTCATAATAGGCACTTTCATCCGCGTCCTGGAACCGTCCCCAACGGGTGACGTCAAGAACGAGAATAATACTATAATCAGCACGCCCCGACTGCACGTCGGCAATCAGATTTTGAAGGGCGTCGCGTCCGTCGAGTTTCAGGCCGCTTTTGCCGGAATCAGTGTAGGTCTTGACGATATCCATCTGGCGATGGGCGGCATAGTCACGGATCGCATCGGCCTGGTTTTCGGTCGAGTATTTCTGGTGGTCGGTTGACATACGCACATACATGGCCGCACGGCGGCGTTGTTGCCCGTCCGTTGACCCTGCTGAATTATTCCACCCTTCCATCCGTTTGTTCTTTCCGTTTTTGACAACATCCTGCCACGCGCCAGCCGCACGACCGCTCTTTGGAATCCTAACCAAGGAGCGATACAAATGTCTCATTCAAAAATGGACCGAAGTTTTCCTATCAAGCCAAGGGCAATTTCGGACGAAGAACTGGCCAAAATCGTGGCGGCAGCGTTGCGACACGATTTTGGAGAAACGGCCTCCGCCATCAAGCGGATCGGTCAGCTGACCAGCACGAATTTACGTGCGATCAAAAACTGGTACGAGGCCAGAAATGCGCCTACTTCCGGACATTTACTCCTGCTGGCACGATCATCACCCAGCATCCTCAAATTTATCCTGCAACAGATCGGCGGGGAGGATCTCTGGGACGCTTTCCAGTTGCTTTCCCACCATGATCAAACCCTGGCGGCGGAGCCACAAGAAGAGGATTTTGAGGATATTTTCACGGACAAAAATGTCCCTATAAATGTCCCATTAAAATCGCTTAACAACCGTCAACGCTGGTTTTTGATTCTTTTAAAGCGTAAAAATAAGGCCTGTGCGGAGGATATCACGGAGCATTTTGGCGTGGCCATTAAGACCGCCAGGCGCGATATCGAAGGTTTGAAGACTGGGGGCAAGATCCTCTTCATAGGAGCAAAAAGAACCGGATCTTACCAGATCATCGGACAGCCATTTTAATCATGATTTAGTTAATGTTAAATGCATGGGGCTAATTCATCGTAACTTTTTTATAATTTCCTTATCTGTTATACTGCGGATGAAT
>JBFWTA010000145.1:0-6691 GCA_050248075.1 Bdellovibrionales bacterium
AACGTCCACAGGCCAAGCCAGTTGACAGGGTCCAGGTTACGGGGACGCGGCGGCGATATAGCGGGCGGATGGCTCATCCCGCTAAATTGACGGGTTTTCGGGTATGGTGCAAGCGGTCAGAGACCGGGCTTTGCTATTCCGTATTTTCTTTCCACGAACTTCCCCGCTTCGCCTTCAAGGCATCTAACGGCGTCAACCCGAGACTTATCATCCATAATGGTTCCAATTTCTTTATGGGCTTTATACCAATCGCTGTCTTTGCATGTAAATTTATCTAATATGTCATCCGGACGGCCGTAATCATCAAATAGCGCGGAAAGCTCGTGTTCTTTTTCCATGCCATGGACCAATCCAATAGCATAATAACCGATCAATACTCGGTCACAATCCGCAGCTAAGGCAACCTGGGCAAGCAGCCCCTCAAACCCCCTCGCGTCTTGCGTGATGCCCTTTGCAATTAAAGTCTTAATATTACATTCTTGTGCAGGAAGTGTAATTTCACCTTTAACAATATCTTTCAGGACGTCAATTTCGATTTGTTCGCGGGTTGGCAATGCAGTCATAGATCAGCCTTTCTCATCATATAAATTATTCACAGATGTACAAATTATAGTTTTGGGCTGCTTATTTCTTGATGCATTCGGATAATGGAACTAGCTACAATCAAAGAGAACACGGCCGGCGGCGACGACCGAATATGCGGCCTAAAAAATATTTCTTTCACTGTCGCGGGAACAATTTGTGAGACTGGATGTTTTCTAAGCTTCCCGACATCCACATGCAGAGCACGCAGACTAATAGGTACATATTTCCCCTCCGCAAAATATCCGTCGGGGCGCCAAAATGTAGTATCTCTAGCCTCGCTTTGACGGTCCTTGATCTTACCGTAATTATAATCATTAGGATGAACCGGCTTGGATAGCGGCAAATGTTCTTGTCTCATGGGAACGACGCAATAATCCCTATGCAGCGCGTCATAAACTTTTACTCTCGTCTGATGCACAAGAAACTGGCCATAAAACCGATCTGTATAAAAATCCTCAACAGTAATATTTGCCGCCACTTCATTAAACTTTGACGCAATGGGGGCCATTTTTATGACAGCCCGATCAATATTGTTGACTATCCTAGAAATTGAATTCTGCTTTGGAATGTTCATAGATGCCAAAAAATCATCAATTCCCCATTCGCGGGCAAATGCCGCGATGTTTGCCCCTAGCTGTATTCTTCCATTTTTCGTTAAAGAAAACGCCGAATAAGCTTCTGTGCGCGACGTGTTTTCGTTATCCATTTCTTACTCCGTAAATTTTTGTAAAAAAATCTCTGGCCAAAAATTTGCATCTTCATATCAGCTTATTTTTAAAACATCATTCTCCCACCCCCAAACACCAGCACAAAATCGCCTTCTGCGCGTGCAACCGGTTTTCGGCTTCGTCGAGGACGACGGATTGGGGGCCGTCGATGATGGCGTCGGTGACTTCCTCGTTACGGTGTGCGGGGAGGCAGTGCATGAAGATGGCGCCGGGTTTCGCGCGGCGCATGAAATCGCCGTTGACCTGATAGGGCGTGAGACGTTCCTGGCGCACCGCGGCGTCGCTGTTGTGCATCGACACCCAGCAATCGGTGATGACGATATCGGCGCCTTCCGCCGTGGATGTGTCGGCGGAGACGGTGATGCGCCCTCCCCGCTTCTGCACGGCCGCCAGCAGATCGGGGGGCGGCGCGAATTCGGGCGGGCAAATGATGTGCAATGGAAAATCGAACACCGGCGCGGCGTGCATCCAGCTGGTGAGAACATTGTTGTCGCCGTCGCCGCTCCATACCACGCGCTTGCCGGATAGAGAGCCGAGACGTTCTTCGGCGGTCATGAGATCGGCCATGACCTGACACGGATGCGAGCGGTCGGTCAGGCCGTTGATGACGGGAACCGAAGCGCCTTCCGCGAGCTCGAACAATTTATGCTCGGCGAAAGTGCGCAGCATGATGATGTCGCAATAGCGCGACAGCACACGGCCGGTATCGGCCACGGTTTCGCCGCGCCCCAGCTGGATTTCCGCGCCGGACAGCGTCGTCACTTCGCCGCCCAGCTGGCGCATGCCGACTTCGAACGACACGCGCGTGCGCGTCGAGGGCTTTTCAAAAATCAGCGCCAGTGTTTTGCCTTCCATAGGGCGATGGGCGAGCGGCGATTTTTTGAGCTTGTGCGCCAGCGCGAGAATGGATTTGAGATCGACTGCGTCAATTTGATCCAGCCCCAGAAAATCACGGCCCGGCTTGCGGGACTTCAAATCAGGGCTGTTTTTTGGGGCTTGTACGGTCATGGCACAGTCACCAGGTTGTAAAAAGAGCCCGGTTTTACCGGGATTACGCACTGTACTGAAAGAAACAAACCCGGTCCAGCAGCCAGAGCTTTGGTTAATGCGGAATCGCTTGTTGTGTTTAGGGCGGTCCTGGCGATCTCATCATGCGGAATATGGATACGGAGTATCATCAGGATAATGCGTTTCTTCTGCCGATACCGCGGAAGCATTTCGTTTCGCATGCACGCAGCCACGCCATCGACCGCGCATTTCATCGGCGCTAGAAGACTCTCACTTAAGGGGAGAAAATTACGATGCCTGCCTGGTGCGCGTAAGCCAGTCCAGCTTGTTGGGACGGTTTTCGAGATAGCTGGAAAGCGCCGCGAGAACGCGGGGATCGTAAGCCTTACCGGAATCTTTCATCATGCTGTTAAGCGCATCCTGGAGCTCAAGGCTCGGGCGATGCGCACGCGGGCTGACCAGCGCTACAAAGGCATTGGCAACCATGACGATGCGCGCGGCGATTGAGATGTCTTCGCCCTTAAGATTGAGCGGCGCGCCGGTGCCGTCATAGCGCTCGAGAACCTGGCGCAGCGTAGGAACCACCGGACCGGTGAAATCGATGATCGAGAGAATATCGGCCGAAGTCAGGATGCTGTCGCGAACGCGTTGCAGTTCGTCGGCCGACAGCGGCGTAGTTTTGGTGAGAATATCGCGCGGCACCAGCACCTTGCCGAAATTCATCAGCGAGCCGGCGACTTCGGCGGTTTCGATCAGCTTTTCGTCCAGCACCATTTCCTCGGCAATCGCGCGGGCAAGATGGCCGACGCGCGCCGAGTGGCCGGCGGCATAAGGATCGCGGCGATCGACCACGGCGACCAGCGTGCCGATGACCTGACGCAGCATCGTCTCGCGGCGTTCGCGCTCCACGATGAGATTGGTGAGGTCTTCCTCGCGCACCATCACGCCGCCGGGAAATTCGGACGAAGGCTGGATGGGCTGATAATGCACCTGGACGAAACGCACGCGGCCGTTGGCGCCGGCGGATTGTTCCATGGCCTCGATCGTGCGGCCGCTGTTCATGACTTCATCGAGCCGCGCTTCGAGCCGGCGGGCGGCTTCGGCGCCGAGGATCCGGGCGGGCAATTTGCCGATGACATCCTTGGCTTCGGCGCGCAGATCGTTGGCGGCGAACTGGTTGACGAACCAGTAGCGTTTCTGGCGATCGAAAATGGTCACGGATTCGGGATGACAGTTCATGATGAGCTGCAGCAGATCTTCCTGGTAATGCAGGCGCTTCTGCACCTGGTCGAGGCGGGTCTGATAACCGGAGGAAAGCCGCGTATGCTCGTGCCTTTGAACCGCCGTCACCGACAGAAACAGAAACAACAAGATCGGCAGCACCACGAGACAGAGAATATAAAAAAGTTCCTCGACCGAGGTCGGAAGCTGAAAGAGCGGCATGTTAAGCCAGCGCCAAAACCCATAGGCACTGAGGCCGAGCAGCAGCGGGCACAGCACGCATATTATGATGATGTTCCATCGCGCACGCGAAGACGCCGTGCCGACGGCTGTAAAGGCAGGATTCATGTGGGCGACCAGAGTTGCCATACAAGGCCGGAAGTTGGGACGAGGTTATAATTTAACCAAGAGTCCTGAAGGGACGGTTAAGGGGGAGGTTACGAATCTTTAACAAAATCAAGGCAGTTTATTAAAAATTGCTCCAACGCCCCTGATTTTTCATGCCTGACCAAGCCTCCGCCCGGGGACATCCGCAGGAAAACGCACTTTATGACTACATCGACCGCCTGGATAAAAGGCGGGACGGACGGTTTGCCGTGCATGTGCGCCTGTCGCATCTCTCCCGCATGCATACCCGTGTCCATTACTTCGATCTTGCGCGGGATACTTTCGCGGCCGCCATCCGGGCGCTGGAAGGACAGCTTTATGTTCTTAAAAACCACGATCTCGTCTTCCTCGGCACATCCGATGCTATCCCGGTCGTAAGCCGTGCCGTGGAGCGTCTGCGCGCGCTGTTCAGCGAGGATCCTTTGTTCACGCACAAGGATTCAGACCCACAATCTTTTTGTAATTGGTACCGGTTGGAAAACGATTACGAAAAGTTACGCCTAGGGGCACGCGAGTGGTTGAGAGAAGCGGAATTCGCGTCAACCGATTACGCACGCAAGGAACCGGGCGAGGGCCTCGCGCCAATCCAGCCCGAATTGCTGACACGGGTGGAGCGCATTCTCGATACCACGGATATCACCAATCTTGCGCGCCGGCAGACGGTTTGCACGGTGATGAAGGACCAGCCGGCGCAGCCGCTGTTCGAAGAAATATACGTTTCGATTTTCGATCTGCAAGCCATGCTTACGCCCGGCGTGAACTGGCTTTCCAACCCATGGCTGTTCCAATATCTCACGCACACGCTCGACCGGCGCATGATGGCCATGCTTGTGAAAAACGGCCCACCGCCGCAAAGGGCATTCAGCCTTAACCTGAATGTCGCGAGCGTATTGTCGGCGGAGTTCCGGCGCTTCGACGAAGTGGTTGCGCCGCAAATGCACGGGCGGCCCGTTATCGAATTCAGCAAAGTGGATGTGTTCTCGGATATCGGCGCGTTTTTCTTCGCCCGCGATTATCTGCATGAACGCGGATATCGCGTCTGTCTTGACGGGCTCACGCATCTTACGATGCCGTATTGCAATCGGGCGCAGCTCGGTTTCGACCTTATTAAAATTTACTGGCGGCCGGATGGCATCGAGGACATGGACCCGGAAATGATTCCGGCGGTGCGGGAAATCGTCATGCACGCCGGACAGGCGCGCACGATTTTATGCCGGTGCGAAAACCCGGCGGCACTGGATATCGGCCAGCAGCTTGGAATTGTCATGTTTCAGGGCCGACACATCGACCGTCTTCTCGGCAGCGCCGAAAAGACGGGTGTGCGGTGAGAAAAACGATAATCAGCTCGCAATTCTCATTTCGCCGTTAGGTATGTCCTGGCGGCGTGAAGCATCCGAAACCGGGTTCGTACCGGTCGGCACATGGCCATGGTTGTCACGTGGCGCATGCTTGCTCAGAATGCGCTGAAGCGTGCGGCGGTGCATATGGAGACGACGGGCCGTTTCCGACACGTTACAGCCATATTGATGGTAGACACGCTGGATATGCTCCCAGCGGACGCGGTCAGCCGACATCGGATCTTCCGGCGGCGGCGGGAGAGCCGCTTCGCCGGTAGCCAGCAAGGCCGCTTCAACAGCTGCCGGATCGGCGGGCTTTGGCAGATAGTCGACGGCACCGGCCTTGATGGCGGCCACG
Organism: Bdellovibrionales bacterium; assembly: GCA_050248075.1. Classification (GTDB taxonomy): domain Bacteria; phylum Pseudomonadota; class Alphaproteobacteria; order UBA9219; family UBA9219; genus JBFWTA01. The sequence goes on from JBFWTA010000145.1 coordinate 5,625, forward strand.
GCGGTGGCGATATTGCCATAAGCCGTAAGCATCACGATACGCGCATCGGAACGTGCCTTTTGCAGTTCCGAAACGATATCCAGGCCGTTACCGTCACCGAGACGGAGTTCGATTACCGCATAATGGGGCTGTTCGCGGCGCGCGATTTCCAGGCCCTGCCGGACACTGTCGGTGGCAAGCACTTCAAAACCGTTGCGTTCCAGGGCGCGCGCAAGCCTTGTGCGCGAAACGACATCGTCGTCGATAAGGAGAAGGGTCTTGTCGGTATCCGTTTCGAAAGACGAATTAAAATCCGTCAATCGGGATGGTTCATTCAGCATGATTATCCTCCAGGCTTTTTACGATGTGGCTCGGATCGGCGTGATGAATCAGAGCGAGGAGTGTATCCCACGTAAAAAAGGCAAAAATAGGCCCTTATGCGACAAAAATGTTTCACGGCTTGCAAGGTGCAGAAATTTCAATGCTCTAGATAAGAAAAAATATTTTCCGCGGGAATTTCTGTGAAACATCCGAATTTTATTGAAAATTTATGCCGCAAGATTCAGGCGCCTGGCCTATCGCTTTCGCTACCGGTGGTGGAAGATGGCTCCGAAACATTTTCTTCCTGATCGAGTAAATTTTTAATAGCCGCAAGCGCGCTGCCGTAGGGCTGCGTACGGCGATAATTTTCGAAAGATGGATCGTCTTTAAGGAGCCCGAGCTTAACAAGCTGCATGGAATTTTCATAGGCGGCGCTCTTTTCGTAATAAAAAGAAAGACTGGGATTCTCCGCAAGGGCTTCGAGATAACGCACGTACTCGCCAGCACCGCTAAAGTGCTGGCCTTCGCTCACGGCGTTCAGCACACGATCGTAGAAATCGGAAAAATATTTAAAGTGCAGTAAAGCTCCGGTCACGGACGCGAGTTGAACGGGTGTCACGGTGTGAGAGTCGATCAACTGCACACCGGCGCCGCATTTGATCAGCGGGGTCTTGAACAAAACCGCGGGCATAAGCATGAAATTCGGAATGGGCAAGCCCCGGGCGATCAGCTTGCGCCCCAGTTGCCGGTACACTTTCATCAGGAGA